>PNND01000024.1 GCA_013824045.1 Rhodobacter sp.
CCCCATCCCGTTCAGCAGGTTCATGAAAGGCTTCGGGTCCAACCCCTCCACATTCACCATCGTCCCCACATCCCAAGTCCCTTCCGCCACCAGCAGCGCCGCCGCCACGGGTGGCACGCCTGCGGTATAGGAAATCCCCTGCGACCCGACCTCCTCATAAGCCTCCTTATGATCGGCCACGTTATACAGCATCACCTCGGCGGGCTTCCCATCCTTCACCCCCCGCACAATCGTCGCGATGCAGGTCTTCCCCGCATATCCCGGCGCCAGCGACGCCGGATCGGGCAGCACCGCCTTCACCACCTTCAGCGGGACGACCTCCAGCCCCTCCGCAGTCTTCACCGGCTTCTCCGACAGCAGGCCAAGGTTCTTCAGCACGGTGAACACGTTGATATAGTGATCCCCGAACCCCATCCAAAACCGCACATCCGCCCCCGGATAGCGCGCCGACAGGGAATGCACCTCGTCATGCCCGGTCAGATAGGCCTTCTGCGCCCCCACCACCGGCATGTCCCAGACCTTGCCCACTTCGAACATACTGTTCGACTGCCAAGCCCCGCCCTGCCAGCTAAAGACCGTCCCTGTGAACTCGCGGAAATTGATCTCCGGGTCGAAATTCGTGGCGAAATACTTCCCATGCGACCCGGCATTGATATCGACGATATCGATGCTTGTGATCTCGTCGAGGAATTCATCCTCCGCCACCCGCGCCCAGGCATTCACCACTCCGGGGTCAAAGCCCACGCCAAGGATCGCCGTCACCCCCGCCGCAGCACAACGCTCGCGCCGCTTCCATTCGTAATTCCCGTACCACGGCGGCGTCTCGCAGATCTTGCCCGCATCCTCATGAATCGCCGTGTCCATATATGCCACGCCCGTTTCGATACAGGCCTCCAGCACAGGCATGTTCACGAAGGATGATCCCACGTTGATGACGATCTCCACCCCCAGCCGCCGGATCAGCGCCGCCACGGCGGCCGTGTCCATAGCATCCACCGCATGCGCATCAAACACGCCGGGCACCTTCATCGCGCCCTTCTCATGCACCGATGCGATGATCGCCGCGCACTTCGCCACCGTCCGCGACGCGATATGCAGATCGCCCAGTCGGTCGTTGTTCTGCGCGCATTTATGCGCCACGACCTGCGCCACACCGCCTGCGCCAATGATCAACACGTTGCGTTTCATGAAAACACCCCCTTCAGGAAGGGCCGGAACACCCGGCAAACTCAGCCAAGGTTCCCGGCAAAATCGGCATAGCCGAACTCGCGCGCCACGGTCATCGACCCGTCCAATTCCTTGATGACGATGCTCGGCATCTTCACCCCGTTGAACCAGTTCTTCTTGACCATCGTGTAACCCGCCGCATCCGCGATGCTCAGCCGGTCGCCCACATGCAGGGGCTTGGGAAAATTGAACTCGCCGAACACATCCCCCGCTAGGCAGGACTTGCCGCAGATCATATAGGGGTGGTCGCCCGCGACCTCCATCTTCCCAGAAATCCGATAGATCAGCAGATCGAGCATATGGGCTTCGACGCTACTATCCACGATGGCCAGATCCTTGCCATTGTTCAGCACGTCCAGCACGGTAACTTCCAGCGAAGCCGCACCAGTGATAGCCGCCTCGCCGGGTTCCAGATAGACCTGCACCCCGAACCGGTCAGAAAATTCGCGCAACCGCGCCGCCAGCCGATCCACCGGATAGCCCTCGCCGGTGAAATGGATGCCGCCACCCAGGCTCACCCATTTCAACCGCTTCAACAGATCGCCGAACTCTTCCTCGATCCGCGTCAACTGCCGATCAAACAGATCGAAATCGTCATTTTCGCAATTGTAATGGATCATGAATCCGGAAATCCGGTCCATCACCCGTTCGATCTTGGTCGCATCCCACTCGCCCAGCCGCGAAAACGGCCGCGCCGGATCGGCCAGATCAAAGCCGCTGGTCGAAAACCGCGGGTTCAGCCGCAGGCCGCGCGCGATGGTCGCCGACTGGTTGTCGAACCGCTCCAACTGGCCCACGGAATTGAAGATGATCTTGTCGGCATAGCTGACCGCATCCGCGATCTCGTCATCCGCCCATGCCACTGAATAGGCATGTGTCTCCTTGCCGAACTTCTCGCGCCCCAGCCGCAATTCATACAGCGACGAAGACGTGGTCCCGTCCATATGCTCGCGCATCTGGTCAAACACCGGCCATGTCGCGAAACATTTCAATGCCAGCAGCGTCTTCGCCCCCGACCCCTGCCGAAGCTGGTCCATGATGGCCATGTTGCGCGAAAGCTTCGCCCGGTCGATCAGGTAGAACGGCGTCTGGATCATCAAAATCCCCCAAGGATCACAGGGAAACAAGAACGCGCGTATGTAGGGCCACACTCCCCCCCACGCAAGACCTGTCTATCCGCCGCCCCGCCTATCGCTGGATCATGTCAGCCCGGTAACAAAGCGGTGCGCTCACCATCCGGTGATTTCCCTCCGCCCGCACCGAACGGCAAGCATAGGCCCCGTTAAAGATTATCATGACAGGAGATTTTCATGAAGAAACCCGCTTCCTTCCGCGTTCTCCTTCTCACCTCCGCCTTGGCGGCCACCTCTGTCACTCTCGCCATGCCCGCCGCCGCCCATCACGGCTGGTCTTGGGCCGAGGCCGAGGAAACCACCCTTCAGGCCACGATCACCGCCATCTCGCTTGCCCCGCCGCACCCGGAACTGACCGTCACTGATGCCGATGGAAACGCGTGGGTGATCGAACTGGGCAATCCGGGCCGCACGGAACGCGCGGGCTTTGTCGAAGGCGTGGTCAAGATCGGCGATACCGTCACCATTCTCGGCAACCGCTCGCTGGATCAGAACGAACGCCTGATGAAGGCCGTCCGCCTCACGCGGGGCAGCACGAATTACGATTTCTACCCAGAACGGATTGATGCCTGATGCTTGATCTGCTCGCCGCTTCCCCGATCGCCGCGCTGCTGCGCGGATCGGGGACGGCGTACCTCTTGGTGAATGCCACCCATATCCTCGGCATCGCCCTGCTGATCGGGTCCATCCTGCCGCTTGACCTGCGCCTTGCCGGGGCCTTCCCCCGCACGCCGCTGCCCGTGATCGCGCCCCTGCTGCGCGGCACCGCGCTGGTCGGGTTGTCGCTGGCGGTGGTCACGGGCTTTGTCCTCTTCACCGCAAATCCCGGCGAATACGCCACCAACCCCGCCTTCCGCATCAAGCTGCTGCTGCTGGCGCTCGCCGTCCTGAACGCCACCCTCGTCACCCGCAGCCGGCCATGGGCGCAGGTGCTTTCGGGGGCTGCGCCCACGAAAGCGCTACGCCTCATGGCCGCCATATCGGCAATCCTCTGGCTGTCCATCTTGCTCGCAGGCCGCTGGATCGGCTTCCTTTAGGCTGCCCAAAACGATTCGGCGGTTCATGGTTAACGCCCCTAAAGGCCACCGTGCGTATGCACAGCCGTCTGCACCGCCATCTGCACCACGCGCTGCACCGCCAAAAGCCCGAACTCCCACCGATTAATCCAGCGCCCGCAGGCAGTTAGACCATCCTGATCTTGTCCTTGCCAACCGCCAGAACATAGCCCCGCCGCGCAATCGTCTTGACCAGCAATTCGCTTACCATCTGGTTACCCAGCGCATCCCGCAACCGCTTCACCCGCGTCGCGCCTGCCGCCTCGTCGCAGTCGGATTCGTTGCGCCCGGAGATCACCGCCTCGATCTGCGCGCCGGTCAGCACCTCGTCATCCATCCGTGCCTCGGCCAGCACGGCCATGGTTTCAAGTGCGGCTTCCGTCAGCTGGAACTCCATATCATTGATATAGACCGCCCGCCCCTCCCGGCTGATCAGCAGGCTCGCCACCTGTATCCCCGACCGCTGGATCGCCGAAATGCGCCGGTTCAGCGCGATGATCGTGACCAGAAACACCAGCGCCGCCAGAAGCAGCGCCGTGGAAAACACCAGCAGCACAAAGATCACCATGCGGTAACTTGCCAGCACCTCGGAGAACGCCGTCCCCGATTGCGCCAATATCTCCAGCAGCTTGATATCGGCGAAACTGGTCAGGTCGTCATTCTCGACGAACAGCCGTTCCACCTTGGCATTGAACGCATTCGCATCCGGCAGGTTCACGAACAGGAACACCGCCGCGCCAAGCAGGATCAGCACGATGGCCGCGATCCCCCCGGCAACAACCCGGTTCCCCGCCTTCAGGCTCTCAGAAGCGGAGGAAGTACTCTCCTGCACTCGATTCCCTTTCTCCAAGGCCCTCGGGTCCAAAGACCGACAGCACATTCAACAACGTCCAGCCCCCGGATGCCAGCCGCGGGGCCAATTCCCCCTCGGCTGCGCCCGGCCCGCCCGCACAGGCCCCATCACTCACCTGCGCCACCCCATAATGCAGGCGCAAGGGATCGTCCTGCTTGGCCTTGTAATCGGCATAGCATTCGGCAGAAGCCTGCCCGCCCAGGGCCAGCAGCAGTGCCGCAGCAAGGAATAGGCGTGTCATCGGATGTCCCCTTCCGTTCATGCCCGCACATTGCCCGCCCCCCGCGCGCTAGGCAATGACATTGGGCCCCCTCGGCACCGGCAACCGCCTGCTATGCGATAACAACGCCGCGTTATTGCCTGTCCGTACCCCCCGGTCGCAGGGTGACGGCATCGAAAGGGCAGGGGCCATACGCCCCGCCCATCCCGCCGGAACCCAAGTCAGGAGGCCACCATGAAACGCTCTGAAACACTGGCCGAAACCATGGTCATCACCCGCAACCTTCCGCGCCCCACGGGCCAGGATTCGCGCAGCATCAGCCGCCGCCTTGTGGCCGTTGTCGCCGCTGCGGCCACTGCCCTTGGCCTTCTGGCATCAACCGCCATTCCCGCCCGCGCCGACAACGATGATCTTGCAAAGGCCCTCGCCGCGCTCGCCATCGTGGGCATCATCGCCCATGAGACGAAGAAAAGCCGCGAACGGGAACGCGCCCGCGCACAGCAGCACCACAACCCGCCGCCCCAGTATCATCCGCAGCCCACCCGCCAGCCCCGTGTGCCATCGGTCTGCGCCATCGAAATCTCGGGCAATTCCGGCACCGCCATCGTCTATGGCGAACGCTGTCTGCGCGATGAAGGCTTCAACTTCCGCCTGCCGCAATACTGCGCCCGCACCGCGCGCATCTACGGACAGAGCGACAGGATCTACTCGGATCAATGCCTGCGCGATGCAGGCTTCCGGGTGGCTGGCTCCCGGTACTGATCCGGGCGTCATCTCGGGCACGGCTTGTCTTGCCCCAGCCGTGTCCAATCTGGGGGTGGAGGGGTGAGCAGCCTCCACCCCCGCCCTTTTCCCGCTTCCCCAGGTGAAATCCATCGGCTAGGCCATCCCCATGGCCCCAAGACCCGCCCCCGATTTCACCTTCGAATCCGCCTCCCTCGCACGCGGCTTCTCGGTCGTCGTGGGGGTGGATGAGGTGGGTCGCGGCCCTCTCGCCGGCCCCGTCACTGCCGCCGCCGTCCGGCTGGACCCGGCCCGCATCCCGCCCGGCCTCAACGATTCAAAAGCGCTCACCGCCGCCCGCCGCGACGTCCTCTTTGCCGCGATCATGGATATGGCCGAGGTGTCGGTCGCCCATGCCAGCGTCGAGGAAATCGATGAACTCAACATCCTGCGCGCCAGCCACCTCGCCATGGAACGTGCCGTTACCGGGCTGGTAACCAATGCCGATCATGCTCTGATCGACGGCAACATGATCCCCCGCGCCTTGTCTTGCAGCGCCGAAGCCGTGGTCAAAGGGGATGCCCGCTGCCTGTCCATCGCCGCCGCGTCGATCATCGCCAAGGTGACACGCGACCGGATCATGGTGGATTTGGCGCAACAACACCCCGGCTACGGCTGGGACGTCAACGCAGGCTACCCGACTCCGGCGCATCTCCGCGCGCTTCTAGATTTTGGAATTACCCCACACCATAGGCGTTCGTTCAAGCCCGTCCACAACATATTGTATCAAGCATATTCTATAAGTGATTGATTCAAAAAAGAATTTGACGGCGAATCACTCCTGACTCATCTTTGTCCACAACAAGCACGGCGAAAAACCGCCGGCAGCAGAGGCAGAGATGAAGATCAAACCGACCCCGACAGAGGCAGCATCCCTGCCGCTTAATCAGATCCTTGGCGGTGACTGCATCGAGGTGATGAACAGCCTCCCCGCAGGCAGCATCGACCTGATCTTCGCCGATCCCCCCTATAACCTGCAACTCAAGGGCGATCTTCACCGCCCTGACAATTCCAAGGTCGACGCCGTCGATGACCACTGGGATCAGTTCAGCAGCTTCGCCACCTATGACCACTTCACCCGCCAATGGCTTGCCGCAGCCCGCCGCCTCTGAAACCCAACGGCGCGATCTGGGTCATCGGCAGCTATCACAACATCTTCCGCGTCGGCACCGCACTGCAGGATGCAGGCTTCTGGATGCTGAACGATGTCATCTGGCGCAAGTCGAACCCCATGCCCAATTTCAAGGGCAAGCGACTGACCAACGCCCACGAAACCCTCCTCTGGGCCAGCCGGGACGAAGCCGCGAAATACACCTTCAACTATGAGGCGCTCAAGGCGCTCAACGACGGGGTACAGATGCGGTCCGATTGGGTGATCCCGCTCTGCACCGGCCATGAACGGCTGAAAGACGAAAACGGCGACAAGGCCCACCCCACCCAAAAGCCCGAGGCGCTGCTTCACCGCGTCCTCGTCGCCACCACCAATCCCGGCGATGTGGTGCTTGACCCCTTCTTCGGCACAGGCACCACGGGGCCGTGGCCAAGATGCTGGGCCGCGATTTCATCGGCATCGAACGCGAAGAGGCCTACCGCAAGGCAGCCACCGAACGCCTGGCCCGTACCCGCAAATTCGATGCTTCCGCCCTCGAAATCACCGGATCGAAACGCGCCGAACCGCGCGTCCCCTTCGGCCAAGTCGTCGAACGCGGCATGCTGCGCCCGGGCGAGGAGCTGTTCTCCATCGGCAACCGCTACAAGGCCAAGGTCCGCGCCGATGGCACCCTGATCGGCAATGACGTGAAGGGCTCCATCCATCAGGTCGGCGCACATTACGAAGGCGCGCCCTCCTGCAACGGCTGGACCTACTGGCACTTCAAGCGCGATGGAAAGATGATTCCCATCGACATCCTGCGCCAGCAGATCCGGGCCGAGATGGACGCCGATCAGGGCCGCCCGCACTAACCGACCTCACATCAAGTTTACGCCCGCGCCGTGGTCCGCCCGCGGCGCCACTGCCCCGCCATGTCCGCATGGCGGGGTTTTTTCCTTTGGAATCGGCCTGTTGACACCCTGTTCACCAAATTCCTGTAACAGTGCGTGATCGCGGGCATCTGGGCGAACGCTCCAAAGCACCTGCAAAACCTGATGAATTCGTGCGCCTGACGAAGGCAAAGGGATGTCAACCTTTTCTCACGGAAATTTAATGAACGGTACCGTTCATTTTCTACATTGCATACGCCAACGTTCAGTATATATCTGTCTCATCGAACGAACGAAGGCAGACAAAGATGACCCGTTGATAGACCTCCAAACGACAATTGCTCCCTGAACGGGGCCAACGCGCCCCAAGGGCTATCCCGGCCCGAACGAACTGAACCAAACCGCATCTCCGAACCGATGACCGGGCAAACGCCTTGCACGGACCGGTCGATGCTTGCCGACAACAATCATCCCAGGAAAGGGAAACATCATGATCCGCAAACTTACCGCTTCCGCACTGATCCTCGCCGCACTGACCGGTGCCGCCGCAGCCGCCAGCGCCCAGCCGGGCCTGAATGCAGGCGATGTGCAACTGGCCCTCAGCGCCGGTGTGCAGCCGGGCGACTACAGCCGCGCCGAGCTGATCAACATCATCGAAGCCCGCAAGGAAGGCGAAGCAAACCGCCTGAACTATTTCCTCTCCGGTGCGAACCGCTCTTCGGGCGCAGCCATCGGCAATGCGGGCGTTGATCAGCTTTCCGCCTTGGCCGGTGTGGAAGCCGGACAGTTCACCGCAAACGAACTGCAGCGCTTGGTCAAGGCCAAGGCCGACCAAGACACCACGACCGAGCGCTTCATCCTTTCGGGTGACAGCCGCAAGGCCGCAAACCCCGCCGAAGTCGTCACCCCCGGCGAGGCACAGCTTGCAGCCTTGATCGGTGTTGACCCGGCGCAATACACGCTGGCCGAACTGATCGCGCTGCAGCCGCAGTCCGACGACTGATCCGCGATCTTCCAAATGCACCCAAGGCCAGCCGTTCCTCCAACGGCTGGCCGCCCTCTTTTCGGAAGAAGTCCCATGCCTTGTTTCGAAACCGAACCCCGCGTAGCCTCTGCCCCAACGGAATCCACTCCGTGCGGGGATATTGCCATGGCTCTGCGGTCGCCCGGCCGACCCAAAGACCTTGAAAAGCGCGAGGCCATCCTCGACGCTGCTCAGGCGTTATTCGCCGAACGTGGCATCGACGGCGTCCCGATCGAGGCGATTGCCGCCCGATCCGGCGTGTCAAAGGTCACCGTTTACGGCCATTTCGGCGACAAGGCGAAGATCTTCGATTCCATCGTCCAGCGCGAAACGGATCGCCTGAAACTGGCACTGTGCCAGACGCCCAGCGGCAGCAGTCTCGAAGATACGCTCACCCGCTTTGGCATGGCGCTGATCGAGATGCTCACCCAGCCCTGCCACCTCGCCCTTGACCGCGCCGTCAGCCTCGAGGCGCAGCGCAACCCCGATCTCGGCCGCCGGTTCTTTGAGGCGGGTCCGGGTCAGGTGCGCACCATGCTGACAACCCTGCTGCGTCAGGCCCATGAACAAGGGGCCGTACAGCTGGACGATCCGGAATGCGCCGCCGAAGACATGCTCGCCCTCTGGCTCGGCTTTGATGCCATCGAACGCAGGTTCTGCGGCAGTAACCTCCCGGATGAACAGGTTCTGCAGATGCACGTCGCCCGTGCCGTGCGCCTTTTCCTCAAGGCCAACGCCCCCGACACGTGACCGGTCACTGCCCCGGCGGCGGGTTCAGCGCCTTGTTATAGGCGTGCCAATCCGTGATGTCCGGATAGAACCGCCGCCGCCATTCCCGCACCCGCGGGTTCATCACCCGCTTCCACAGCGGCGGGATCATCGCGGCAATCGTCATCACCGGATAGCCCATCGGCAATTGCGGTGCCTCATCCTCGTCATAGGTCTGCAACAACGGAAACCGCCGATCAGGCTTGTAGTGATGGTCCGAATGCCGCTGCAGATTGATCAGCAGCCAGTTCGATGCCTTGTAGGTCGCATTCCACGAATGGCGCGGCAGTACATGCTCATACCGCCCATCCCCCAGATGCCGCCGCGTCAGCCCGTAATGTTCAATGTAATTCACCAGCTCCAGCTGCCAGATCGCCACTGCCGCCTGCACCATAAACAGCCCCAGCCCGGCCCATCCACCCAGACCCAGCGCCAGCAGGCACATCCCGCCCTGTAACCCGGCATAGCGCCAGAACGGGTTGGACAGGTTCCACCAGCGCAGCCCCCGGCGCGCCAGCATCGCACTCTCTGCCGACCATGCCGACATCAGGCACTGCACCAGAACGCGCGGAAAGAAACGGTGAAACCCTTCGTTATATCGCGCCGTCACTGGGTCGCGCGGCGTGCCCACCCACAGATGATGCACCCGCAGATGCTCGGATCGGAAATGGCTGTAAAGCACGCTCGCCAGCAACAGATCGGCCAGCCACCGCTCCAGCCGTGATTTCTGATGCATCAATTCGTGGCTGTAGTTGATCCCCACCGCCCCCGAGATCACCCCTATCCCGAAGAAAACCCCGATCTTTTCGACGGTATCCAGATGATCGGCCTGCGGCACATACCACAACAGCCAGCACAACAAGGCGAACTGCACCGGAAACCAAAGAAGCGTGATAGCCCGATACCATCCCAGCGCCGCATCGGGCGTCATCGGGTCGGCGTTGCGCTCTTCCTTGCCGGTGAGCCTGTCCAGTATGGTAAACAGCCACCACGTCGCAGCAGGGACGATCACAATGGTCCACCCACCCTGCACGGCGGCCAGCACCACCAAAGGCACCAGCGCAAGCGACAGCCAGAACGGCAGCGCCTGTGTCACATCCTCTATCTTCAGGGTCGAAGCGGTCATCCTACCACCCATCTCACTCGAACACCGCCCAAGTCTATCGCATCAGGCAAATCCCTCAAAGCGACGCAAGGACGCTGCTGCCCAGATCAAACCCCTTGCGCATCACCGTGGGCAGGTCCGAAGGCCGGAACGCACCCTGTGCAAGGAATTCTCCCCGCAAGGGAACGGCATCCGGCGGGCAAACTGTTACCTGCAACCGCAGGATCAGGTGAAAATGGGTGAATGTGTGCCGCACTTCCCCCACCTCCTGCCACTCTGCCACCAAAGGCGCATCGCCGCCCGCGCCATCCCAATCCGATCCCGGAAATCCCAGCATGCCGCCCAAAAGCCCCCGCTCGGCCCGCCGCTCTACCAGCCAAGCACCATCCGCCCGCCGCGCGATCCACAACACGCCCTGCCGCACCGGCTTGGCCGCTTTCTCGGCCTTGCGCGGCAGGGTCGCCTGCACGCCATCGGCCCGCGCACGGCAGGCCGCCAGCCAAGGGCAAATCCCGCAAGCCGGATTGCGCGGCGTGCAGATCGTGGCCCCCAGATCCATCACCGCCTGCGCGTAATCTCCGGGCCGCAACTCCGGCGTCAGCAGGGCCGCCAAACGGGTCAACTCGGCCTTCGCCCCCGGCAAGGGGGCCTCCACAAGCCACAGCCGCGCCATTACCCGCTCGACATTGCCATCCACCACCGTCGCCGGCTCATCATAGGCAATCGCGGCAATGGCCGATGCCGTATAGGGCCCGATGCCCGGCAATCCCAGCAGCCCCTCGCGCGTCGCGGGAAACACCCCGCCATGATCGCGCACCACCGCCCGTGCACAGGCCAACAGGTTGCGCGCCCGCGCGTAATAACCCAACCCGGCCCATTCCCCCATCACCGCCGCATCATCCGCCGCCGCCAGATCGGCCACCGTCGGCCAGCGTTCGGTGAACCGCCGGAAATACTCGCGCACCGCCGCCACCGTGGTTTGCTGCAACATCACCTCGGACAGCCAGACGCGATACGGGTCCGGCCGCACTCCCGCCTGCTTCTGATCCGGCGGCACCCGCCACGGCATCACCCGCGCGTGCCGGTCATACCAATCCAGTAACAGGCCAGACATCTCGCTCGCAGTGCTGTCACGCATTCTTTACGCCTTTTGTATCGCCTGCGTTTGCACCGCCGCGCCCCTCCGCTAGAATAGCGGTCAACGCCGGAAGGACCAGATGACCCGCAAGCCGCTTCCCCCACCCGATCCCCACCGCCGGATGCGCGGGTTCGAGGCGGCATCCGGCTTTCTGCGCGATCCCATTCGCAACGCCTCTGAGACCCGCGGTTTTGCCGTCACCCGCCTGCTCACCCACTGGCCCGAGGTGGTGGGCGAAGATCTGGCCGCCATGACACGGCCCGTCAAGATCGGCCATACCCGCGAAGGGATGGGGGCGACGCTGACACTTCTGGTAGCCTCGGCCCATGCGCCGATGGTGCAGATGCAGCTTCCCCGCATCATGGAAAAGGTCAACGCCGTCTATGGCTACCGCGCCATCTCGCGCATCTCGCTGACGCAGACCGCCGCCACCGGATTTTCCGAAGGGCAGGCCGAATTCATCGCCAAACCGAAAACCACCCCGGCCCCCGCGCCCGAAGTCGTGGCCGAGGCGCGCGAAACAACCGCGCCCATAGCCGACCCCAGTCTCAGAGCTGCCCTTGAAGCGCTCGCCCAAAACATACTAACTCGCCGCAGAACATGAAAAGGCAGATACCGATGCTTAAGAAACTCGCCGCAGCCGCATCAATCGCCCTAGCAGGGCTCTTCCCGCTGTCGGCCTCGGCCCAAGAGGCCGAAACGACGACCCCGGTCGAAATCACCGATTTCTCCCTCGGCCCGGCGGATGCCAAGGTGCAGATCACCGAATACGCCTCCTTTACCTGCCCGCATTGCGCCACCTTCCACGCCAATGTCTGGCCGCAGCTGAAGTCGGAATATGTCGATACCGGCAAGGTCCGTTTCACCTATCGCGAGGTCTATTTCGATCGCTACGGTCTCTGGGCCGCGATGGTCGCCCGTTGCGGCGGCGAGATGCGCTATTTCGGGATCGTCGACATGATCTTCGAACAGCAGCAGGAATGGGCCGCGTCGGATGATCCGAATGTCGTGATCGGCAAGCTGCGCACAATCGCCAAGACGGCCGGTCTGGATGATGCCTCGCTCGACGCTTGCCTGAAAGACGGCGCCAAGGCCGAAGCCATGGTCGCCCATTTCGAGGCGAACATGGCCGCCGACGAAGTTGAGGGCACGCCCACCTTCATCATCAACGGCGAAAAGCACTCCAACATGTCCTTCGAAGACATGAAGGCGATCATCGACGCCAAGCTTGCCGAATAAGATGACCGCGCCGCTTCATGGCATAAAGGTCATCGAACTGGCGCGCATTCTGGCCGGCCCCTGGGCCGGTCAGACCCTTGCCGATCTGGGCGCCGACGTGATCAAGGTCGAGGCACCGGAAGGCGA
>PNND01000192.1 GCA_013824045.1 Rhodobacter sp.
TGACGATGAAGGAGGGGATGCGCCAATAGGCGACCCAGTAGCCCTGCGCCGCCCCGATACAGAGGCCCACGAAGAGGCAGGTCGGCACCACGGCCCAGACCGGCCAGCCCATGTTGACGGTCAGCACGGCGGCGACGGCCCCGGTGAAGCCCACGACAGAGCCGACCGATAGGTCGATATGGCCCGCGACGATCACCAAGAGCATCCCCAGCGCCATGATGATGACGTAGGAGTTCTGCAGGAAGAGGTTGGTGATGTTCTGTGCCGAGAGGAAATCGACGCCCTGCGTCACGCGCACCATCACGGTGAAGAACAGGACGATGGCTACCAGCGCCAGGATCATCCCGTTTTCCCGCAAATGCCCGCCCAGATGTGCGCCGATGCCCTTGCCTGCGCCTGCTGTCTGATCTGCCATCACGCCACCCTTGCCTTGCCGTCGCCCCGAATGATCAGGGACATGATCCGTTCCTGGCTTGCCTCGTCACGCGACAGTTCGCCGACGATGCGCCCTTCGTTCATCACATAGATGCGGTCGCACATGCCCAGAAGTTCGGGCATTTCGCTGCTGATCATCACGACCCCGCGCCCTTGGGCGGCGAGGTCTTTCATGATGGTGTAAATCTCAAACTTCGCGCCGACGTCGATGCCGCGCGTGGGTTCATCGAGGATCAGGACCTGCGGATCGGCAAAAAGCCATTTCGACAGGACGACCTTTTGCTGGTTGCCGCCCGAGAGGTTGACGACCTTCTGGAACACGCTGGGCGTGCGGATCGACATGGCGCGGCGGTATTCTTCGGCCACCTGCTGTTCGCGGCCACGAGAGAGGACACCGCGCGTGGCGACACCCGCGAGGTTGGCCAGCGTGATGTTGCGGAGGATGGGTTCGTCCAGCACGAGGCCAAGCTGTTTGCGATCTTCGGTGACATAGGCGAGGCCTGCGGCGATGGCGCGGGTGACGGAGGAGGTATCGACAACCTTGCCGCCCATCTTGACGGTGCCGGAAATGTTGCGCCCGTAAGCATGGCCGAAGATGGACATGGCCAGTTCCGTTCGGCCCGCGCCCATCAGGCCCGCGATGCCCACAATCTCGCCCTTGCGCACGTTGAAGGCGGCGTCGCGGATCATCTGGCGGCCCTGCTGTTCGGGGTGCCAGACGTTCCATTCTGACACTTCCATCAGCACTTCGCCGGGGTTCGACTCCCGGTCGGGGTAGCGGTGGGCCATGTCGCGACCAACCATGTCGCGGATGATGCGTTCTTCGCTGATATCGGCTTTGTCGAGGGTGGAAACGGTTGCGCCGTCACGCAGGATGGTGATGCGGTCGGCGACGCGGCCGATCTCGTTCAGCTTATGGCTGATGATGATTTGCGTGACGCCCTGCGCCTTGAGTTCCAGCATCAGGTCGAGGAGTTTCTGGCTGTCGTTTTCCTGCAGCGCGGCGGTGGGTTCATCAAGGATCAGGAGGCGCACGTCTTTCGCCAGCGCCTTGGCGATTTCGATCAGTTGCTGCTTGCCGACGCCCAGCTTGCCCACCTGCGTGGTGGGGGGTTCGGACAGGCCCACCTTTTTCAGCAGGCTTTCGGTTTTCTGGAAGGCCAGCGGCCAGTTGATGATGCCGTTCGAGGCGACCTCGTTACCCAGAAAGAGGTTTTCCGCGATGGACAGGAGCGGCACGAGGGCCAGTTCCTGATGGATGATGATGATGCCCTTGGCTTCGCTGTCGCGGATGCTGCGATTGGTGAGGGTGGCGCCGTCATAAAGGATTTCGCCCTCGTATGACCCGTGCGGATAGACGCCCGACAGCACCTTCATCAGGGTGGATTTGCCCGCGCCGTTCTCGCCGCAGATGGCGTGGATTTCGCCCTGTTCGACGGTGAGGTTGACATGGTCCAGCGCACGGACCCCGGGAAAGACCTTGCTGATCCCCCGCATCTCCAGAAGCGTTGCCATGTGATCCCCCCGGTTGGAAAAGGCCCGCCCGGCCACAAGGGCAGGGCGGGCCTGTCGTGCCAGACTTACTTCAGCTGGTCGGCGGTGTAGTAGCCCGAACCGACGAGGATTTCCTCGTAGTTCGTCACGTCAACCGGCAGCGGCTCCAGCAGGTAGGACGGGACGACCTTCACGCCGTTGTCATAGGTGGAGGTGTCGTTGATCTCCGGCTCGCCGCCGGAAATGATCGCATCCACCATCTTGACGGTCACGCCGGCCAGCGCGCGGGTGTCCTTGAAGATGGTCGAGTACTGCTCGCCCGCGATCATGGATTTGACCGAGGGGATTTCCGCGTCCTGACCGGTGACGATGGGCATGGGCAGATCGCCCGAGCCATAGCCCACGCCCTTGACCGACGATAGGATGCCGATCGACAGCCCGTCATAGGGGGACAGTGCGCCGTGCAGCGGCTTGTCGCCGTAGTTGGCGGACAGGAGGTTGTCCATCCGGGCCTGTGCCACCGCGCCATCCCAGCGCAGGGTGCCGACCACATCCATGCCCATCTGGCCCGACGGGATGGCAATATCGCCCGCGTCGATCAGCGGCTGCAGGACCGACATCGCGCCGTTGTAGAAGAAGAAGGCGTTGTTGTCGTCGGGCGAGCCGCCGAAGAGTTCGACGTTCCACGGCTTCACGCCGGGGAAGCGTTCGTTCAGGCCCTTGACGAGGCTTTCGGCCTGCTGGACGCCCACCTTGAAGTTGTCGAAGGTCGCGTAATAGTCGACCGAGCCGCTGTCGCGGATCAGGCGGTCATAGGCGATGACCTTGATGCCCGCTGCTGCGGCGTTGTCGAGCGCGTTCGACAGGGTGGTGCCGTCGATGGCCGCGATGACGAGGACGTTGACGCCCTTGGTGATCATGTTCTCGACCTGCGCGAGTTGGGTCGGGATGTCGTCTTCGGCATATTGCAGATCGGTGGCGTAACCGGCGGCGGTGAACTGTTCCACCATCGAGTTGCCGTCCGAAATCCAGCGCGCCGAGGATTGCGTCGGCATGGCGATGCCCACGGTGCCCTTGTCTTGCGCGAAGCTGGGTGCGCCGATCAGAGATGCGGCGGTGGCGAGCGCGAGAAGCGCCCTTCTGGAAAGTTGCATGGTGTCCTCCCTCGCCGTGAATCGCCACGGCACGTTTCGGCTTTGCGGGCGGGCTCCAATCCCGATCCGCGCCGTGGGGGACAGTTGCAATGGCTTTGCATATCCGTCAATGAATGATTTGTGATTGATACATGGCGGAAAAGTTATGTCAGACGCGGATGATCTGCTGCGGCGCGGGGTGAAGCTGGCGCATCTGCGCCTTATGGCGGCGCTGGCGGAGACGGGGCAGTTGGGGCTTGCGGCGGATCTGATGGGGGTGGCGCAACCCGCCGCCTCGCGCCTGCTGGCCGAGGTGGAGCGGATCACCGGACAGCCGGTGCATCTGCGCACGGGGCGGGGGATCACGCTGACGCCGATGGGCCGTGCCTTGGCGCGGCGGGCGGCGCGGGTGGTGACGGAGCTGCGCGATGCCGGGCGCGAGATGGCCGAGATTGCCAGCGGCGGATCGGGCCATGTGCGGATCGGGTCGGTGACCGGCCCGGCGCTGGACCGGGTGCTGCCCGCGCTGCGCACTGCGCGGTTGGCGCTGCCGGGGGTGACGACCGAGGTGGTGGTGGCGCCGTCGGACCTGCTGGGCACGCAGTTGCTGGCCGGGCGGCTGGATTTTGCGATTGGCCGGATGCCCGAGGGGATGGAGGGGCAGTTGCACCTGTCCGAGCCCATCGGGGTGGAGCCGGTCTCACTCATGGTGCGGCGGGGGCATCGGCTGGCGGGCGGGGCGCCGGTGGAACTGGCCGATCTTATGGGGTTCGATTGGGTGATGCCGGGGCCGGAGGCGCTGCTGACGCGTGCGGTGATGGAGAGGCTGCAGGCATTGGGCCTGCCGCAACCGCCGCAGCGGATGGCGACGGCGTCTTTCCTGCTGACGCTGGCGCTGATCCAGCAATCCAATGCCATCGCGCCACTGGCGCGGGCGGTCTGTGACCGATTCGCCGGGCCGGGATCGCCCTATGTGATCTTGCCGGTCGACCTTGGCATCGTGGTTGATCCGTTCGGTTTGCTGACGCGGGCGGGGGCGATCCTGACGCCCGTGGCGGCGCGGCTGGCGGGGATGGTGCTGGCGCAGGGCAGGGAGATGGTTGATTAGGCTGCGCCTAAGCCCGGCGGCGGCATATCCTGCTTTCCTTGTGCGGCCCGCTGGTCGACAGTGCTGTCATCACGGGTCGCCCTGCCGGGCTGGCCCGGATTGCCTTGACGCGTGAGGATGCCCGCCATGACCGCCGTTGATCCCAGCCTGCGCGCGATCGAGGAATTGCGCGCCAATGTGGCGGTGCCGTTCGAGAGGGCGCAGGCCATGCCGAAATCCGTCTATGTCTCCTCCGAGTTTGCCGAGGCCGAGCAGCGCCACATCTTTGCGCAGGATTGGCTTTGCGCCGGGCGGGCGGATGCGTTGAAGGAACCGGGCGACTATCTGACGATGGAGATTGCGGGGGAGCCTGTCATCATCCTGCGCGACAGGGACGGGGCGTTGCGGGGGATGAGCAATGTCTGCCGCCACCGGATGAGCACGCTTCTGGAGGGGCGGGGGCGGGTGCGGGCTATCGTCTGTCCCTATCACGCCTGGACCTACAATCTGGACGGCAGTTTGCGCGGGGCGCCCGCGATGACGCTGAACGAGACCTTCTGCAAGGATCAGGTGCGCCTGCCCGGGGTCCGCGTGGCGGATTGGCATGGCTGGATCATGGTGACGCTGAACCCCGAGGCGCCGGATGTGCATGAACGGTTGCGGGATGTTGAGGCGCTGGTGGGCCATCTGGACATGGGGAGTTATGCCGAGACCTTCCGCGAGGAATTCCGCTGGGCCACCAACTGGAAGGTGCTGGCCGAGAATTTCATGGAAAGCTACCACCTGCCCGCCTGCCATGCGGGCACGATAGGCGGTAGTTGCGATCTGGCGCTGATGGAATGCCCCGAAGGGACGGAGGCGTTCAACTATCACTGGATCGTCAAGAACGACACGGTGCCGCTGGCGCTGGCCCATCCGTCGAACACGCGGCTGGTGGGGGATGAACGGCGGATCACCTGGCTCTTGGCGATCTATCCCGCGCTGCTGATCACGCTGACGCCGGGCTATTTCTGGTATCTGGCGCTGACGCCGGATGGACCGGGCCATGTGAAGGTGCTGTTCGGCGGCGGGATGAGTGCCGAGTGGATGGCCGATCCGGCGGCGACTGCAAATCTGGCGGCGGTGAAGGCCCTGCTGGATGAGGTGCAGGTGGAAGACAAGGGCTGTACTGAGAAGGTCTATCGCGGGCTGTTGTCGCGTATGTCTGTGCCGGGACCGCTGAGCCATCTGGAACGCCCGAATTTCGAGTTTGCCCAGTACATCGCCCGGATGATGCCCGAGGCATAATCCTGCAGCGCCGTGGGGCCGTATCGGCCCCACGGACACCCCTTCATTGACCCATCGGAAAGAGATCATGGCCCATATCCGCCACCGCAAGTTCAACACCAAGGACACCTACCCCGAACAGAAGCTGGACAATGATCTGGCGCAGGCCGTGGTGGCGCGGGGGACGATGATCTTTCTGCGCGGGCAATGCCCGCAGGATCTGGACACTGCGCAGAACATCGGCAGCCACGATCCTGTGGAGCAGACCCATAAGGTGATGCAGAACATCCGCCAGCTGGTCGAGGAATGCGGTGGCAAGATGGAGCATGTGACCAAGCTGGTGGTCTATCTGACTGATGTGCGCCACCGCGAGGCGGTCTATCGCACGATGGGGGAGTATATCCGGGGCGTGCATCCGGTTTGCACCGGGCTGGTCGTGGTGGCGCTGGCGCGGCCCGACTGGCTGGTGGAGATCGACGCCACTGCCGTGATCCCCGACTGACCCCTGCATCCGCGTTGCATGGGAATGTGTTGCCAAGAGGAAGATGCCGTTTCACCTTGGCCCAAATACCCATCTTCGCCCGCCCTCCCGAGGTGACGCATGACATTTTCGCTGCTGGCCCGCTGTGCCGAGACGGGCGCGTTCGGGATGGTGATTTCCTCCTCCTCCCCTGCCGTGGCGGCGCGATGTGCGCATGCGCGGGCGGGGGTTGGGGTGGCGGCGACGCAGAACATCACCGACCCGGCGCTGGGGCCGGCGCTGCTGGCGCGGCTGGCGGCGGGCGAGGGGGCGGCGGATGCGATGGCCGCTGTCGTGGCTGGGGCGGCGTTTGCGGAGTATCGGCAGTTGATGGTGGTGGATGGTGCGGGCCAAACGGCCAGCCACAGCGGCGCGCAGGTGCTGGGGCGCTGGGCGGTGGCCGCGGGGCCGGGGGTGATTGCAGGGGGCAATCTGCTGGCACATGAGGGCGTGCCGCAGGCCATGGTGGCGGGGTTTCTTGCAACCACCGGGGCGCTGGGCGACCGGCTGGTGGCGGCGCTGATCGCCGGGCGCGATGCGGGGGGCGAGGCGGGGCCGGTGCATTCGGCAGGGCTGTTGATGGTGGACCGCGAAAGCTGGCCCGTGGCGGAGTTGCGCTGCGACTGGTCGGATGAGGCGCGCCCGATTGAGGCGGTGGCGCGGGCCTGGGAGGTTTACGCCCCGCAGATGGCGGCCTATGTGCAGCGGGCGCGCGATCCGCGGGCGGCACCGTCCTATGGGGTGCCGGGGGAGAGGTGAGGGGGCTTTCGTCCCGGTGGCGGGCGGGCTAGCCTGCGGGGATGCCGTTGCGTTTCACCCTTCGCCAATTGGAATATCTGGTCGCGGTTGCGGAATGCGGTTCCGTCGCGCTGGCGGCGGAGCGGTGTCATGTGTCATCGCCGTCGATCTCGGCCGCCATCGCGCAGCTGGAGCAAGAGTTCGGGCTGCCCCTGTTCATCCGCCGTCATGCGCAGGGCCTGTCGCTGACCGAGGGCGGGCGGCAATTCACCGAGGCCGCGCGGGCGGTGCTGGCGGCGGGGGCGGCGCTGAACGACCGGGCGGCGGAATTGACGGGGCAGGTGCGTGGGCCGCTGGCGGTGGGCTGTCTGCTGACCTTCGCGCAGGTGGTGCTGCCCCGGCTCAGGCGCAGCTTTGCCGAGGCCCATCCGGAGGTGGAATTCCGCCAATCGGAGCATGACCATGCCGCGCTGATTGAGGCCTTGCGCCATGCGCGGCTGGATGCGGCGCTGTCTTACGATCTGGAAGTGCCGGGCGATCTGGATTTCCTGCCGCTTTTGCCGCTGGCCCCCTATGCGCTGTTGCCAGAAGGGCACCCGCTGGCCGGGCGGGCCGAGGTGACGGCGGGCGATCTGGCGCCGCATCCGATGGTGCTTTTGGACCTGCCATACAGCACGGACTATTTCCTGTCCTTCTTCACGGCGGAAGGCCTGCGCCCGCAGATAGCCGAACGCACGCGGGATATGGGGGTGATGCGGGCGATGGTGGCGAATGGATTCGGCTATTCCATCGCCAATATCCGGCTGGGATCGGACCGCGCGCCGGATGGGCGGCGGTTGGTCTTTGTGCCGCTGGTCACGCCGCGCCCGCCGATGCGGATGGGGTTGATCCTGCCTGCCGGGGGGCCGCTCAGGCGGGCGGTGGGGGCCTTTGCCGATCATTGCCGCGCGGTGCTGACCGAGGATGCCTTGCCGGGCCTGACGGACCCGGACTTTGATCCCGACTGTGGCCGCCATGGTTGACGGGCGGCAGGGAATGGTTAGATCGCGGGCATGACACATGATCCCGCCCCTCGCTTTCCCGCTGCGCTGATCGTGGCGCATGGCCAGCCATCCGATCCCGGCCCTGCGGCGGCCGAGATTGCCTTTCTGGCCGCCAAGGTGCAGGCCCTGATGCCGGGTTGGCGCATCCGGTCGGCCACGCTGGCCGAAGAGGGAGCGCTGGCGCGCGAGGTGGCGGCGGCAGGCGGGGCGGGGCTGGTTTATCCGCTGTTCATGGCGGGGGGGTGGTTCACCACCACCCATCTGCCTGCTAAGCTGGCCGAGGCCGGGGGGGCGGAGTGGCGCATCCTGCCGCCCTTTGGGCTGGATGCGGGGGTGCAGGCGCTGACCCTGACCCTTGCGCGCGAAGCGGCAGCGCGGCGCGGTCACGCGCCAGCCGACCTGCCGCTTCTTTTGGCGGCGCATGGCAGTTTCCGCAGTGCGGCCCCGTCAGAGGTGGCCTATGCGATGGCGGACCGGCTGCGGGATGAGGCGGGGTTTGCGCGGGTCGAGGCGGCCTTTATCGACCAGTCGCCCCGCATCGTCGAGGCGGCGGCGGGTTTTCCGCCCGGATCGCTGGTGCTGCCCTTCTTTGCCGCGCGCGGTGGGCATGTGATCGACGATCTGCCGCAGGCTTTGGCAGAGGCGGGGTTTGAGGGGGACCTGCTGCCCCCGGTCGGGCTGGACGCGCGGGTGCCGGGGCTGATCCGACAGGCGCTGCGGGACGCGCTCAAGGGGTAGTGATCCGATCTGGCGCTTGCGCCCTGGCGGTGGCCGGAGCGGCTGTCAGGCGGGTGAGCGTGTCGGACAAACCGGCCCGGGTCGCCTGCCACACCCGGCCGAGGGTGGCCAAATGTGCCAGAACATCGGATCTGTGGCCGGGCCCTGCTGCCGGTGTGATCTGCAGTTTGAGGGCCGTTTCCATAGCATGCAGAGCCGCGTGCAGGCTGCACGTGCCGAAGGTGCCGGAACTGCCGACCAGCCGGTGGCACAGCGCGGCCATCTCGGCGGCTCCTGTTTCCGGATGGCGAGAGGCAAGCGCGGCGAGGGTTGCGTCGCCTTCGGCGATCAGGCGGGTGATCAGGTGGATGGCCGTGTCAGGGCCGACATGGCGGATCAGGTCGGCCAGAACGGCATGCTCGATGACCGATGCCGGGGGCAGGCCGAGACGCTGCGGGTCCAGAGCGGGAGGGACAAGGCTTTCCAGATCCGGAGATTGCGGAAGGGGCAGCTGACCCGCAATGGCGCGCAAGAGCGGGTTGCGGGCGATGGGTTTGGTGAGCGTGGCCGCCATCCCTGCGGCCTGAAAGCGTGCCAATTCCTGCGGCAGGGCGTGGGCGGTGAGCGCGAGAATGCGCGTGGCGCGTGACGGGCCGAGGCCCGCGCGGATCGCCTGAGTGGCCGCGATGCCATCCATGCGCGGCATGGAGATATCCATCAGGATCACGTCAAAGGTCATGGCATTGGCGCAGTCCACCGCTTCGATCCCATCGACGGCCTCGGTCACGCGGTGGCCGCCGCTTTCCAGAAAGCGGCGGAGCAGGAAGCGGTTGATCGCGTTATCTTCTGCCAGCAGGACAGAGAGCGGTGGGCCGGGATCCACATCCTCTGGATCAGGCGCGGGTGGTGCGCGGGTTGGCTCTGTCATGGCGTCTTGCGGGTCCGGTTCGAGGGCGGAAAGGGCGGCGGGCGGCAAAGGCAGGCGCAGCCAGAACAGGCTGCCTTCGCCTTCGATGCTTTCGACGCCGATTTCGCCCCCCAGAGTGCGCGCCAGTCGCCGCGCGATGCCAAGGCCAAGGCCGGTGCCCCCGGCGCTGCGCCCATAGCTGGCGTCGAGCGTCACGAAATCGTCGAAGATCCGGTCGAGATCGGCTTCGGCGATGCCGATGCCAGTGTCCGTGACGCGCATTTCCACGAGCGCGTCCGGGGTGCAGAGGCGCTCCATCTCGACGGTGATGTCGCCGTTGCGGGTGAATTTCACCGCGTTTCCGATCAGGTTGAGCAGGATCTGACGCAGCCGCCCGGGGTCGCCGATGACAGGCCCCAGCGGGCCATCGGGATGCGACAGGGTGATGCGATTGCCCGCCGCCGCCGCGAGGCCGGCCTGATTGGCGACCGTTTCTTCCAGCAGACGATCCGGATCGAAGCGCACGCGTTCGGGATGGATCATGCCGGCCTCGGCCCGTGACACATCGAGGACCGAGTTCACATGGCCGAGCAGGATATCGCCCGACGCCTCCATGACGGAGAGGAGTTCCTGCTGCGCGTCATCCGTGGCCGTGCGGCGCAAGAGTTCCATGGAGCCGATCAGACCGTTGAGCGGCGTGCGCATCTCATGGCTCATCACCGCGAGGAATTCGGCCTTGGCCTTTTCGCCAGACTGGGCGCGGTCCAGCGCGCGGGTCAGGGCGGCCTCGGCCTCGCGCCGGGTAGAGATGTCGCGGACGAAGGCCACGACGAGGCCAGCCTCGGCGATATGGGCGCGGGCAATGGAGACTTCCGCCGGGAAGCTGCTGCCATCGGCGCGGCGGGCGTCCACCTCGATGCGGATCGGGTGGCTGGGCTTTGCCCCCGGATCGCGGAGCGCAGTGATCAGGGCGCGTTGCTGCGGACCGTCGGGGCCTTCGGAAAACAGCACGGCCAGCGCGTTTTGCCCCTGTGCGGTGGCGGCTGGCAGGCCGAAGATCGCCTCGGCGGCCGGGTTGAATGCCCGGATCACACCGCCCCGATCGGTGACGACGATGCCATCCGCAGAGGTGGCAACGATGGTCGACAGCCGCGCCCCGGTATCGGACAGGGCACGCTTCTGCGCCTGAAGGCGCCGGAATTGCAGGGCAAGGACGCCTGCCACACCGGCCACGATCAGCAAGAGCGCCCCGGTTACCAGCGCCAGCCGGACCAGTGTGGCCGAGATCGCTTCGCGGTTCATATCGGATTGCGCGGTGAATTCGGACAGGGCGTAAAGGGTCATCGCACGGGCGGTGGCGCTCAGGTCTGGTAGAGGCGCGCCGATGGTCCCAAGGGCGGCGGCAAGCTGTGTATCGGGCGCGTCGATGAGCGGGACGGTGTCATCCAGATACTGGCGCAGTTGGGCGTGGTCGGCGCTGTAATCGCGCTGGGTCAGCAAGGGCGCATAGACTGGGCTGCGTTCCAGCATCGCGACGCGGCTGTAGATGACATTGAACCAGCGCCGCACTTCATCGAGTTGGGCCGAGGACGGGTTTTCGCGCGCCGCCGCAACGGCGCTCTTGAGACGCAGCACCTCGACCTCGGTCTGCATCATCACCCATTGCGTGTTGTCGGAAGTTGCGCGTTGCAGGACCGCCAGCTTGGACTGCACAGCCTGGGCCAGAAGCACGATGGCAATCAGGCATGACAGGGCCAGCAGCGTGGTCACGCCCAGCCGAAGCCGCCTTGCCCAGATTTGCATGCCGTTTCCCGCCTTTCGTTCCAGTTTGCCCGTGGCGTTGAGCTTGGCCACGTCTGTCGCCAGAGGCTATGGCAGATGGGGCTTGCCTTCCAAGGCGTTTCACACGGTAAAGTAACGGCGGAGACGGTCGTTCTGAAAGCCGTGAAGAGCAAGGCAGGTCAGAGGGCGCGGATGGGACAGGCGGACATGCGGCTTTTGCTGGCAGACGATCATGATCTGGTGCGCGAGACGCTTGCCGCTTTTCTGTTGGCAGAGGGGTTCGGCGTGGTGCGCTGCGTGGCCACCTTGCCCGAAGCGGTGACCGCGCTGAAAGAGGAGGCGCGGTTCGATCTGGTGCTGCTGGATTACGGCATGCCGGGGATGAACGGGCTGGAAGGGCTGGCGCGGGCGCGAGAGGCTGCGCCGGGGGTGCCCATCGCCATCATCACCGGCACGGTGCAGCGCGAACTGGCCGAGGCGGCCCTTACTGCGGGGGCGGCGGGGTTCATTCCCAAGACGCTGGCCTCACGCGCCATGATCGCGGCGGTGCATTTGATGGCCTCGGGCGATGTGTTCGCGCCGATCTCGCTTTTGCTGCAAGAGCCGGAAATGGCGCTGGCGCTGCAGACGCTGACACGGCGCGAGACGGATGTGCTGCGCGGTATCCGCGAGGGCAAGTCTAACAAGGAGATCGCCCGCGACCTCGACCTGCAGGAGGTGACGGTGAAGCTGCATGTCAAGACGCTGAGCCGCAAGCTAGGTGCGAAGAACCGCACCCATGCGGCGATGATCGCGCGGGATGCGGGGATGAGCTGAGGCTTCGCCCTTTTGGGGCCAACGATTTTTCTGCGAAAAATCAGGCCCCTGTGTCAGGCCCCTGTGTCAGGCCCCTGTGCCGGATTGGCGGGGCGTGAATTTTCGCAGAAAATTCGTGCGCCCCGCCGGGTTCAGACCGTGTGAAGGTAGAGGTCGAAATCGACCTCGCTGACCGTGCGGGCGACGCGGGCATGTTCTGCCGCCTTGATGGCGGTGAAGGTGCGGTGCATGTCCGTGCCCAGCGCGTCCCTGAGGAAGGCCGAGGTGGTGGCGGCCTCGATCGCCTGCCGCCAGTCCACCGGGATCGGCGGGGCATCCTGTGCATCGGCATAGCCATTACCGGTGGTTTCCGGGCCGGGGTCGATCTTGTGGTTAAGGCCGTGGCGGATGCCCGCCAGCACCGTGGCCGCCACCAGATAGGGGTTGGCGTCTACCCCGGCGGGGCGGTGTTCGATGCGGCGGGCCTTGATGTCACCCGCCGGGATGCGCAGAGCAACAGAGCGGTTGTTCACGCCCCAGGTCGGGCTGACGGGGGCATAGCTTTGCGCGGCGAAGCGGCGCCAGCTGTTGGCGTGCGGGGCGAAGACCAGCATGGATTCGCCCATCGTGGCGCGCAGGCCGCCCAAGGCGTACAGGATCGTGGGGTTCCAGTGGCCTTCGGTTTCCTCGACAAAGACGTTCTTGCCGGCAG
>PNND01000145.1 GCA_013824045.1 Rhodobacter sp.
AATCCCCTCGGCCATCATGGATCGTTTTGCGCTCCGGTTGCAGCCATGCCTTTTGGCCTTGGCGAAGGTGATGATTCTGCTTGCGTTACGGGCGGAGCGGCGGCAATCCTGCACGTGAGTATCTGTATGTGGTGATTTGTTAACGAGGAGGGCTTCGGCTTGGTTCGATACTCGATTCGCGCGCTCGTAGGCGCGCTTGGCCTGTTGGTGGCCCTTGGTGTGCCGACAGAGGTTCTTGCCCAATCCCAACCTGAAGTGAAAGGCCGCATCGACTGGGGTGCCTGGATCGATGATGACGGTTGCATGCATTGGTGGGCCGATGGCGGGGTTGAGGGCTACATGGTCCCGCGTCGTGATCCGCACACCGGCAAACCGGTCTGCCTGAAGCGGAACCTGTGTCTTGTCGAAAATACCGACACGCTTTTTGCCACCGACAGCGCCAAGCTGACGGCGCATGGGCGGGCACGGTTGCAGAGCTTCTTCCAGTCTGCCGGGGCCTTTGGCTATGCCATCTATGGCCATACCGACAGCCGCGCCTCGGATGAATACAACATCCGCCTGTCGCAGCGCCGCGCAGCAGCGGTGGCGGATGTGGCGCGGTCGGTCGGGGCGCCGGTGGAACGCCAGCTTGGCTATGGCGAGCGGCAGCCGCGTGCGACCAACGCAACGGCGGAAGGCATGCAGCAGAACCGCCGTGTGGAAGTGGTCTGCTACACATGGGGTCGGTAATCGTGGGGTCGGTGATGAAGAATATGGTGATGCCCCGTGCCGGGCTGTTTCTCGTTCTGGGCCTGACGGTTTCCGCTTGCGGTATCCGGCCCTATTCCGGGCCGAATGACGTGATCGCCACCGGATCGGATCGCGGGCTTTTCGACCGCACCGCGCTGGTCAATGGCGAGGCGGCGATTGCCTATGATCCTGATGGTTGCCAGAACTGGATCATCGATGACGGGATCGAAGGCTATTCCAGCCCGCGCTTTGACCCCGTATCGGGGCTGCCCATCTGCAACAACCGCTATCCGCCGGGAACGGTGCTGGGCGAATACGAAACGCGGTCGGCAGCGCTTGGTGACTGGGTTCCCTCGCACTGATAGGACGGACGGATGGATCAGGGGCCGTGCCGGTGGCGCGGCCCTTTTTCTTTGGGTGGCCATTTGACTTGGGCGCGCTGTCACGCATCTTGCACAATCGTTGGGCAGACTGGTGCCGTGGCCTTGATTGAGGCTTGCCTTGTGGCCAAACGCGACACATCATCAAGATATTGGCGAAGCCCCTACAGAAGGAGACCTCCTTGGGCATCAGCGCGCTGACCCCCCCGACCCGTCCTGAAGACGTTGTTGAAACGCTTCTCGAATTTCCGGACAACCGGTTGCTGATAGATCTGTGCGGCGAGTTTGACCGCAATCTTGCGCAGATCGAACATCAGGTCGGGGTCCATATACTCAGACGCGGCAACAGGTTGGCCGTGATTGGTGAAAAGGGTGCAAGGGATCAGGCGGCGGGGGTGTTGAGGTCGCTTTATGCCCGGCTGGAATCGGGGCGCGGTGTAGCAGCCGGGGATATCGATGGCGCGATGCGGATGGGCCGCCCCATGCCCGACCGTCCGATGGCCGAGGGTGAGCAGATCGAGATGTTCTCTGCCGGCAGCGTGGAACTGCGCACCCGCAAGAAGCCGATCGAACCCCGGACCGAGGCGCAGAAGGCCTATGTCGCCAATCTGTTTGCCAATGAGCTGGGCTTTGGCATCGGGCCTGCAGGTACGGGCAAGACCTATCTGGCGGTGGCCGTGGGCGTGACGATGTTCATCAGCGGTGCGGTGGAAAAGATCATCCTGTCGCGCCCTGCGGTGGAAGCGGGCGAGCGGTTGGGTTTCCTGCCCGGCGACATGAAGGAAAAGGTCGATCCCTACATGCAGCCGCTTTACGACGCGCTGAATGATTTCCTGCCGCAAAAGCAGGTGCAGAAGCTGATCGAGGAAAAGCGGATCGAGATTGCGCCCTTGGCCTTTATGCGCGGGCGGACGCTGTCGAATGCTTTTGTGGTGCTGGACGAGGCGCAGAATGCCACGACCATGCAGATGAAGATGTTCCTGACCCGGTTGGGCGAGGGCAGCCGCATGGTGATCACCGGGGACCGCACGCAGATCGACCTGCCGCGCGGCGTGCCGTCGGGACTTCAGGATGCCGAGCGGATCCTGAAAGGGGTGAAGGGCGTGACCTTCAACTACTTCACCGCCAAGGATGTGGTGCGGCACCCGCTGGTGGCGCGGATCATCGAGGCCTATGAGGCCGACGAGACCCCGCAGGCCTGAAAATTAAGCAGCGCGCGGCCATTCTTTGGCGCTGCGCGCTGCATCGGCCGCCGGGGGCGCTGCCCCCGGACCCCCGGGATATTTTCACAGAGAAGAAATGGCAGGGTTTGCGCTTTTGCCCTGTCGCGGCTAAAGGGCGGCGCATGGAGCCGTTGGTTGATATCGTGATCGAGGATGCGCGCTGGGAGGCGTTCGGGCTTGAGGCTTTGGCCGAACGGGCCTGCCGCGCGACGCTGGTGCATCTGGGATTAGGGCCCAAGGGGTTCTCGGTGGTGGTGATGGGCTGCGATGATGCGCGGATCGCGGCCTTGAACGCCGATTTCCGGGGTAAGCCGCAACCCACAAATGTGCTGTCATGGCCATCCGAAGAGCGAGCTGCCGAGGTGGCCGGGGAGGCGCCCGATTTGCCGGAACCGGGCGATGCGGGTGACCCAGAGGAACTGGGCGATATGGCCCTGGCATGGGAAACCTGTGCAGCCGAAGCGGTGGATCAGGGCAAGCCGATGGCCGTTCATGTGACACATCTGATCGTTCATGGAATGTTGCATTGTCTGGGCTATGATCACATCGATGACGCAGATGCAGAATTGATGGAAGGGTGCGAGGTGGAGATACTTGCCAGCCTTGGCCTTTCCGACCCATACTTGGCAGGTCCCGCATGACGGGTCGTTTTGGAAGAAGGACAGATGGGCAGTAGCACCGACGGGTCTAATGCGGCGCAAAGCGCGCAGGGATCGACCCATGAAGACGGATCAGTGCGCGCACAGCGCGGCTTTTTTGGGCGTATATTGAACGCCTTTTCCCCTTCGGCAGATACAGGCAGGTTAGACGGCGGCGACGCCGCATCGACCGCGCAGCCTGCGGCGGGACCGGGGGGTGGTTTGCCGGGTATCGGCAATCTGCGCAGGCTGCGCGTCGATGACGTGGCCGTGCCCAAAGTCGAAATCGTGGCGGTGCCGCTGGACATTGGCAAGGATGACCTTGTCGAGGTGTTCCGCGAGCATGGATTCAGCCGGGTTCCGGTCTACAAGGGAACGCTGGATCATCCGCAGGGCTTGGTGCTGCTCAAGGATCTGGCGCTGCAGCAGGGATTCGGGGCGGCGGGGCGGTTCTCGCTGAAGAAGATGCTGCGCCCGGTGCTGTTTGCGCCGCCTTCCATGCCTATCGGCGTGCTGCTGCAGAAGATGCAGCGCGAGCGGGTGCATATGGCGCTGGTGATCGATGAATATGGCGGGGTGGATGGTCTGGTGACCATCGAGGACTTGATCGAGACGGTGATCGGCGAGATCGAGGATGAGCATGACGAGGAGGAGGGCGCGCTCTGGAAGGAAGAGCGTCCCGGCGTCTTTGTCGCCATGGCCAACACGCCGTTGGGAGAGATCGAAAGCGCAACCGGCCTGCAGCTGCGCCATGACGAGGATGACGAAGAGATCGACACCTTGGGCGGGATCGTCTTTTTGCGCACCGGGCGGGTGCCGCTGCGGGGCGAGATCGTGCCGCATGAAAGCGGGGCCGAGTTCGAGGTGATCGACGCCGATCCGCGCCGGATCAAGCGGGTGCGAATCCGTTTGCCGGAGGTTGTGGCCCAGCAAGAGAAGGTGGCCGTCGGGTGATCAGGGCGCTGTGCCGGAGGGCCGTGGCGGGCTGGCCCGGCGCGCGCCCTGTGGCCGGTGTGGCCCTGGTGGGTGCCGTGATGGCGAGCGGGCAGGCACCGCTGGGATGGTGGTGGCTGTCCCTGCCGGCGCTGGCGCTGTTTCTGCATCTTTTGGCCAGCGCGCCGCGCGGGCGGGGCTGGCTGGCATGGTTCGGGGGCGCGGGCTATTTTGCGGCGGCGCTGGCCTGGATCGTCGAGCCGTTCCTCATCGCGCCCGAGGTTTACGGCTGGATGGCGCCTTTTGCCGTGGTGTTCCTCTCCTTTGGGCTGGCGCTGTTCTGGGCGGTGGCGTCGCTGGGTGCGCGGGGTCGGTTTCCGCTGATCGGGCTGGCGCTGGGGCTGACGCTGGTGGAACTGGCGCGGGGCTATGTGCTGACGGGGTTTCCCTGGGCGATGATCGGGCATGTGTGGATCGGTCATGCGCCCGCGCAGGTGGCGGCGCTGATCGGGCCGTCGGGGTTGACGCTATTTACGCTGCTGGTGGCTGCATTGTTGGCGCAGCGGCGGGTGGTGCCGATGGCGCTGGCGGTGGGGCTGGTGGCGGCGGGGTTTGGGTTCGGGATGTGGCGCGAAGCGCAGCCGGAGCCTGCGCCGCGCATGGCCATGCTGCGGCTGGTGCAGCCCAATGCCGAGCAGGGGTTGAAATGGGACCCCGATCAGGCGCGGCTGTTCTTTGACCGGCAATTGTCCTTTACCGCCGCCGGGTCGCGGCCTGATCTGGTGATCTGGCCGGAAACGGCGGTGCCCTATCTTCTGGAAGAAAACCCCGTTGTGGGCGAGTTGATCGCCCAGGCTGGTCGGGGCAGTCCGGTTGCGGTGGGCGTGCAGCGGGTGGAGGGGCGGCAATTCTGGAACAGCCTTGCCGTGATCGGGTCAGGGGGGCGGGTGAGCGCCAATTACGACAAGCATCATCTGGTGCCGTTCGGCGAATACATCCCCTTTGGCGATGTGATGTATGACTGGTTCGGGCTGGTGGCTTTTGCGGCACAGCAGGGGAACGGCTATTCGCCCGGACCCGGCCCTGCGGTGCTGGATCTGGGCGGAAACCTTGGCAAGGCGCTGCCGCTGATCTGTTACGAGGCGATCTTTCCGCAGGATCTGCGCGCCGCGCCGGAGCGGGCGGACTGGATTTTGCAGATCACCAATGATGCGTGGTTCGGCACGTGGTCGGGGCCGTTCCAGCATCTGGCACAGGCGCAGTTGCGGGCAATCGAGCAAGGGTTGCCGCTGGTGCGGGTGGCCAATACCGGGGTGACTGCGGTGATCGATGCGCGCGGGCGGATTGTGGACAGCCTGCCGATGGGCGAGGCGGGATATCTCGATGCGCGCCTGCCGGGTGCCTTGCCGCCCCCCCCTTATGCCCGCTGGGGCGAAGGGCCGGTGCTCATGTTGCTCATGGGCCTAGCGCTTGGGCTATGGATTGCCCGCCGTCGGACATCTGCTTGACGCGGACAGGGGGCGGGGCTAGTGAGGCGACTTAACCGCTACAACGGCTTCCTGGCGTGGCGGGGATAACCCAATGGAGCACTTCCCATGACCCGTAAGAACTATGTGTTTACCTCCGAGTCCGTGTCGGAGGGGCATCCCGACAAGGTGTGCGACCGCATTTCCGATGCTGTCCTTGATGCCTTCCTGTCGGAAGAACCCAATGCCCGTGTTGCCTGTGAAACCTTTGCCACGACCAATACGGTCGTCGTGGGCGGGGAAGTCGGATTGTCCACCGAGGCGGCCACCAAGGCCATGCTTGGCCGTGTCGAAGCCATTGTGCGCGATTGCGTCAAGGATATCGGCTACGAGCAGGACAAGTTCCACTGGAACACCCTGAAAGTGCACAATTTCCTGCATGAGCAATCGGCCCATATCGCGCAAGGCGTGGACCGGGACGGTGCAGGCGATCAGGGCATCATGTTCGGCTATGCCTGCCGCGAGACGCCGGAACTGATGCCGGCGCCGATCCAGTATTCCCACGCCATCCTGCGCCGTCTGGCAGAGGTGCGGAAATCGGGCAAGGAACCGACGCTGGGGCCGGATGCCAAGTCGCAGCTTTCGCTGCGCTATGAGGATGGCAAGCCGGTCGAGGTGACGTCGATCGTGCTGTCCACCCAGCATCTGGATGAGGCGCAGACGAGCGACGACATCCGCGCCATCGTGGAGCCCTATATCCGTGAAATCCTGCCGAATGGCTGGATCACCGGGAACACCGAATGGTGGGTCAACCCGACGGGCAAGTTCGTGATCGGTGGCCCCGATGGTGATGCGGGCCTCACAGGGCGCAAGATCATCGTGGATACCTATGGTGGCGCGGCCCCTCATGGCGGCGGCGCGTTTTCGGGGAAAGACCCGACCAAGGTGGACCGTTCGGCCGCCTATGCTGCGCGCTATCTGGCCAAGAACGTGGTGGCTGCTGGGCTGGCGGATCGCTGCACACTGCAGGTGTCCTATGCCATTGGGGTAGCGAAACCCCTGTCGATCTATGTCGACACGCATGGAACCGGGGCAGTCGATGAGGCGACCATCGAACGCGCCGTGGCCGAATGCATGGACCTGACGCCGCGCGGCATCCGCACGCATCTGGGCCTGAACAAGCCGATTTATGCGCGCACCTCGGCCTATGGCCATTTCGGGCGCGATGCGACGGCGGATGGCGGGTTCAGCTGGGAAAAGACCGATCTGGTCGAGGCGCTGAAAGCGGCGGTGAAGTAATCATCCGCAAGGGATGACGAGGGGGCGCGCGGGTTGACCTGCGCGCCCCTTGTTGTTTGCGCCGCAAGAATGCGGCTCTGCACAAGAGGAGACAGTTGGATGGGAATTGGCGCACCGCCCGCACCATGGGCGGATTTGATGGCCGAGATGATGGTGACGGATTATTCCCGCTCGCTGGCCTTCTGGACCGGGCCTCTGGGCTTTGCTCTGGCGTTTGAACGGCCCGCGCAGAAACTGGCCTGCTTGCGGCGGCCCGAAGGTGGGCAGGTGATGATCTATCAGCGCGATGGCGATTGGGAGACCGGGCCGATGGAGCCACCGTTCGGCCGGGGATTGGTGATTCAGATCTACGTTGATGACGCCGATGCCGTTGCCGGGGCGATGGTCGCGGCGGGGGTGCCGTTCTATGTGGAGCCGCGCGAGAAGTGGCGCGACTGGGGCGACAGGATGGGCGGGCAGCGCGAATTTCTGGTGCAGGACCCGGACGGCTATCTGGTGATGGTGGCCCAGCGGATCGGTGAGCGGCCTTTGGCAGGCTAGGCGGCGGCTTTCCCTTTCCGCAGGGCTGCGCCATGGTCTGCATGGAATTCCAGACAGGGGGGCTTCGCGCCATGACGGACCGCATGATCTATGGGGCAGTGATGTTTGCGGCGGGGGTGGGTATACCCATCCTTGCGGCGCTGAATGCCCAGTTGGGTGCGCGGATCGGATCACCCTTTGCGGCGGCGGCTGTGCTTTTCCTTGTGGCGCTGGCTGCGGCTGTGGTGGTCATGGGTGCGACCCGCAGCGGCGGAGCCTTGGTGCAGGTGCCGATGCAGCCCCGGCATCTGTTTCTGGCAGGAGTGCTGGTGTGTTTCTACGTCACCTCGATCACCTTTGTCGCACCCCGTTTCGGGGTGGGGAATGCGATCTTTTTCGTGCTGCTCGGGCAGATTGTTTCGGCCGCGCTGATCGATCAGTTCGGGCTGTTCGGGGCCATGCTGCGCGAGATGACATGGCAGCGCGCGGCGGGGATCGGGGCGATGGTGGTGGGGCTGGTGCTGATCCAGCGGGGTTGACCTTGTGGGCGCAGCACGGATAGAGGCGCGGGCATGACCGATAGCCCCAAGCCCGACCACAGCCCCGAACGCCGCAATTTCTATGGCCGCGTGCATGGCAAGACGCTGCGCAGCAGCCAGAAAACCTATCTGGCCGAGGATCTGGGCAAACTGTCCCTGCCGGGGGTGACGGTCGAGGACAACCCCGCCCGCGCGCCGATCGATCCGGTGGCGCTGTTCGGGGGGCGTCCGCTTTGGCTTGAAGTGGGGTTCGGCGGGGGCGAGCATCTGGTGCATATGGCCGCGCGATACCCCGAGATCGGGATCATCGGCTGTGAGCCATTCGTGAACGGGATCGCGATGCTTTTGGGCAAGATCCGTGCAGCGGGGGTGGGCAATCTGAGGATTCATCCCGGCGATGTGCGCGATCTGTTCGATGTGCTGCCGGCGGCCTCGGTCGCGAAATGTTTCCTGAACTATCCCGACCCGTGGCCCAAGGCGCGCCATCATCGGCGGCGGTTCGTGACGCCGGGCTATCTGGCGTTGCTGGCGCGGGTGATGATGCCGGGGGCGGAATTCCGGGTGGCGACCGACATTCCCGATTACGTGCGCCAGACGCTGGAAGAGGTGCCGCCTGCGGGATTTGATCTGGTCGCGCAGGCCGGGCCGGGCGGGGCGTGGGAGGACTGGATTTCCACCCGATACGAGCAAAAGGCGCTGCGCGAGGGGCGCACGCCGCATTACCTCACCTTTCGGCGGCAGGCCTAGGCCGGTATTGCCCAAGCCTCGCCCGGGGCGAGGGGGCGGAAGCGGTCGGTGGACAGGCCGCGCTGGGCCAGCGCAGCCGCCAGTGCGCGGGGCGGGGCATCGCGGCCTTCATTCGTCAGTTGAAACGTGCCCCAATGGTGGCCCACGGCATGGGCTGCACCAGAAAGGATGAAGCCCTCAACCGCCTCGGCCGGGTCCTGATGCTGGTCGCGCATGAACCAGCGGGGTTCATAGGCCCCCACGGGCAGGATGGCGGCGCGGATCTTGCCGTGCTTTTCCGCGATATGGCGGTAGGGGCGACCCTGATCGAAACCGGTATCGCCGATATGGTGGATGCGCCCGGCGGGCGTGTCGATCACGAAGGCCGACCACAGCGCCATGGACCGGTCGCGCGTGCCGCGCGCCGACCAGTGGTGGCAGGGTTCGAAATGCACGGTGGCCGGGCCGAGTTTGACGGTGGCGCCCCAATTGCCAGTCTGCACCCGCATGTCGGGGATGGAATCGCGGATGATCGCGTCATTGCCCAGCGGCGTGATCACCATCGGGTCATGGGCGGCCTTCAGGTGGCCAAGGGTTTTCAGATCAAGATGGTCATAATGATTGTGGGTCAGCAGGACCGCGTCGATCTTTGGCAGATCGGCAAAAGCGATGCCGGGGGCGGCGGCGCGTATGGGACCGGCAAACGCAAAGGGGCTGGCGCGGTCTGACCAGACTGGATCCGTGAGCAGGTTCAGCCCGGACACCTGAATGAGCAGGGTGGCGTGACCGACCATGGTGATGGTCATGTCGTCAACATGAGGTGCGGGTTTTGCGGGGGCGACCGCCACCTCATCCGGCCATCGGGCACGGCCACCGCCGAATTGCCAGCGCAACAGGTCGTCAAAGCCCTTGGGGGGTGTGCCGCCCGGATTGAAGAAGCGGACACCGTCGAAATTCGGCGAGGGCGGGCCTTGGTAATATCGATTGCGGGCTGGGGACAAGGCGAAGGCTCCGGTCGCGGCAAAAGCCCCGCCAAGGGCGAGCAGGGCGCTGCGTTTGAAAAAGCTGCGGCGGTTCATGGCGTCGATATGCGCTGCGGTGCAGCGGTTTCAAGGTTCTGGCCGGGTCATGCGGGGCATGGACCGGCCCGCGCGCTTGCGCTATCAGGCGGGCCGACGCGTAAGGGAGAAGACCATGTCCGGCCACGGCGAAGCGCAACCCATGACCGCCCGCAAGTCGGGCCCCTTGACGGGCCGGGCCGAGGTTCCGGGAGATAAATCCATCAGCCACCGCGCGCTTATCTTTGGCGCAATGGCCGTGGGTGAGACACGGGTCACCGGCCTGCTGGAAGGGCAGGACGTGCTGGATACTGCATCGGCGATGCGGGCCTTCGGGGCCGAGGTCACGCGGCATGGTCCCGGCGCATGGTCGGTGCATGGCGTGGGCGTGGGCGGGTTCCGCGAGCCTGCGGATGTGATCGATTGCGGCAATTCTGGCACCGGTGTGCGGCTGATCATGGGGACCATGGCCACCACCGCGATCACGGCGACATTTACCGGCGACGCTTCGCTGCGCAAGCGGCCGATGGGGCGTGTGACCGATCCGCTCAGCCTGTTTGGTGCGCGCGCCTATGGGCGGCAGGGCGGGCGGCTGCCGATGACGGTGGTGGGTGCGGCCAACCCGGTGCCGGTGCGCTATGCGCTGCCTGTGGCGAGCGCGCAGGTGAAATCAGCGGTGCTGCTGGCCGGGCTGAACGCGCCGGGGCAGACGGTGGTGATCGAGAAGGAGCCAACGCGCGACCATTCCGAACGGATGCTGCTGGGTTTTGGTGCGGAGCTGACGGTGGAAAAGACGCCCGAGGGGAATGTCATCACCCTGACCGGGCGGCCGGAACTGCGGCCGCAGACGGTGGCGGTGCCGCGCGATCCGTCATCGGCGGCCTTTCCGGTCTGTGCGGCGCTGATCGTGGAGGGATCGGATATCATGGTTCCCGGCGTCAGCCAGAACCTGACGCGCAACGGGCTTTATCTGACGCTGATCGAGATGGGGGCGGCGATCGATTTTCAGAACCCGCGTGAGGAAGGGGGCGAGCCGGTGGCCGACCTGCGGGTCAGGTTCAGCAGCGGTCTGAAGGGGATCGAGGTTCCCGAAGACCGCGCGCCAAGCATGATCGACGAATATCCGATCCTGTCGGTGGTGGCGGCCTTTGCCACGGGCAAGACGGTGATGCGCGGCGTCAAGGAATTGCGGGTCAAGGAAAGCGATCGGATCGACGCCATGGCGCGCGGGCTGGAGGCCTGTGGCGTGAAGGTCGAGGAAGATGAGGATACGCTGATCGTCCATGGTATGGGCGCGGGTGGCGTACCGGGCGGGGCGACCTGCGCCACGCATCTGGACCACCGGATCGCGATGAGCTTTCTGGTCTGCGGGATGGCGGCGAAGAAGGCAGTGTCGGTGGATGATGCATCGCCCATCCTGACCTCCTTCCCGATCTTTGAGGGGTTGATGACGGGGCTTGGTGCCCTGTTGGAACGCGGGTAACGATTTTTCATGCGAAAAATCAGGGGGCTGTCCGCCCCCTCGCCCCTGCGGGGCTCACCCCCGAGAGTATTTGGGCCAAGATGAAGGGGCTGTCTGGTGATCTTCACGGTGGCGATTGACGGGCCGGCGGCGGCGGGCAAGGGGACGATCGGGCGGGCCGTGGCGGCGCGGTTCGGGTTTTCGCATTTGGATACGGGGCTGCTTTATCGGGCGGTGGGCGCCAAGGGCGGTGATCCCGTTGCGGCGGCGGAGGGGCTGGAGCCGAGCGACCTGGCGCGGGACGATCTGCGGTCGCTGGAGGCGGGGCAGGCCGCCAGCCGGGTGGCGGTGATCCCGCAAGTGCGTGCTGCGCTTGTGGAATTTCAGCGGAGGTTCGCGCGGGCCGAGGGTGGCGCGGTGCTGGACGGGCGCGATATCGGGACGGTGATCTGCCCGGAGGCGGAGGTGAAGCTCTATGTGACGGCGTCAGCGGAGGTGCGGGCGCATCGGCGGTGGCTGGAGGTGGGCGGGGATGAGGCCGTCGTGCTGGCCGAAGTGCGGGAGCGGGATGCGCGCGACATGGGGCGGGCGGATGCGCCGCTGAGGGCGGCGGCGGATGCTTTTGTGATGGATACCAGTGTGTTGTCGGTGGATAAGGCGGTGGCGCGGGCCATCGAATTGGTGGAACAAAAACTGGGAGAGCGGGCATGACGGTTATGCGGTTGCCGGAACTGGCGGGCAAGGCGGTGCTGATCACGGGGGCCTCCACTGGTATCGGGGCGGCGCTGGCGCGGGCCTTTGCCGCGCAGGGCGCGCGGGTGGGGCTGCATTACAATTCCAGCGAAGATGCTGCAAAAGCAGTGGCTTACGAGATCGGCGCGGCAGGGGGCGAGGCGGTTCTGATCCGCGCGGATGTGGGGTCTGGTGCGGGGGCGCGGTCGGCGGTGGAGCAGGCGGTGGCGGCGTTTGGGGGGTTGGACGGGCTGATCAACAATGCCGGGGGGATGGTGCGGCGGGTGCCCTATGCCGATGTTTCTGAACAAGATTATGATGAGATCATGGATCTGAACGCCCGGTCTGTGGTGGTGGCATCGCAGGCTGCGGTCGCGCCGATGAAGGCGGCGGGGGGTGGGTTCATCATCAACACCACCTCGGTTGCGGCACGGAATGGGGCGTCGGGAGGGGCGGGGCTTTATGGATCGTCAAAGGCCTTTGTCCATAACGTGACTCGGGGGATGGCCAAGGAGTTGATTCCGTTCGGGATTCGGGTGAACGCCGTGGCGCCGGGGGTCATTACCACGCCGTTCCATGAGCGCTATTCGACGCAAGCCCAGTTGACGGCGCAGCTGGCCACGATCCCGGCGGGGCGGCTGGGCGTGGCCGAGGATTGTGTGGGGGCATACCTGTTTCTGGCCTGTGCCAGCCTGTCGGGGTATGTCGTGGGGCAGGTGATCGAGGTGAATGGCGGGCAGTTGATGCCCTGAGGGAGTCAGGGTTAACTGTCGGGAATGTAAGGGTTTTTGGCGGGAAGCGCTGTTGGCGACTGTTCAGCACGGCGGTGCAGCGCGTGGTGCAGACGGGTGTGCATACAAATTCGGGCAGA
>PNND01000435.1 GCA_013824045.1 Rhodobacter sp.
CAGTGGATCGGTTCACCCAACCGGCACTGCAGCAGCGCCACGAACCTCTCGCGCAATTCAGGCTGGCCGGACAGGATCGTCATCACCTCATTGGCACCCCAATCGCCAACATCGATCTGCCCCTTCTGCGCCCATTGGCCGAGAAGTGTCTGAAGCTCCGTCAAGTCACGATCGTACATCTGTGCCAAATCCGCCTGTATTTCCGGGATGTTAATATACCCCAGCCCTATCAAAGGCAATCGGCCCCGCCTTCCCGCAAAGGGCCGAGACCTTGGGTAACGCTGCCATGGGCCAAAGGTCCTATCGCCCCACAAACTCAAAGGCAAAGCGCACCGCCGCACCCTCGGGCGGGGGCGGAAAGGGCGCGGCGCGACGGATATGGTCCATCGCCACAAGGTCCAGCGCCCCTGATCCGGATGAGGCCACCACCGCCACCCGCCGCAATCCGCCATCCGCCCCGATCTCGAATCCCACCGTCACCACCCCCCGCTCCGGGGCCTTGTCCCGCCGCAGACGTGCGATCTGGCGCATCACCTGATCCCCATAGGATGCCGCCGCCTGCCCGCCCGCCACGCGCCGCTCCTGCGCGGGCCGCGCCGCCTGATCCGATCCCGCCGCCTGCGCGGGCGCAGCCGCGCTCTGCGCGGGCTCGGCCTGCGCCTCCGGTTGCGGCCCGGCGGGCGGCGCCGCCTCGGCCTTCTGCGCCTCACCTGTTGCAGGGTCGGGCCGCGACCGATCAGGCCGCGCCACCGGGCGCGGGCTCTGCGCCATGTCCAGCGCGGGCGCTTCGGGCACAGGCGGCGGGGCCGCCGCCATCACCGGCGGGGCCTCCGCCTGCGGCAGGTCCATCACCGGCGGCGGCAGGTCCGGTCGCGGCGCGGCCACCGGCTCGGGCACCGCAACCGGCAAGTCCGGCGCCACCTCGGCCTGCGGGGCCTGCGCCAACACAGGCGCGGTCCTCTCCACCGCAGGCGGCACCGATGGCAACGCCGCCGATAGGGGCACCACCCCGACCGACAGATCCAACGCCACCGCCTCCACCGCCCCCGCGCCCGCCGCACCCGGCGCGGCCCGCAAGGCCGCCGCAGCCGCCCCCCCGAACAGCGCCGCCGCCACAACCGCCGCCGCCAGCCACCCCGCCAGATCGCGCCGCCCGGAACGCCCGCCCGTCATCCCCCCGCCGCCTCTTTGCCGACCAGCGCCACCTTCATCCACCCGGCCTCGCGCAGCGCATCCAGCACGGCCATCACCTGCGAATAGGGCAGCGCCGCATCCCCCATGATCAGCACCGCCCGCTCCCTGTCCCCGCCGCTCGCCGCCTCTAGCGCCGCCGCCAAGCCCTCGCGCGCCACCGCCTCATCCCCAAGCGACCACGCCCCCTCCGCCGTCACGGTCAGCCACAGGGGATCCGCCACCCGCTCTGCAGGCGCGGCGGAACTCGTGGGCAGGGTCACCGTCACATCCACCGTCGACAGGGGCGCTGCCACCATGAACACGATCAACAGAACCAGCATCACATCGATAAAGGGCGTGACGTTGATCTCCGCCGCCACGTCATCCTCATCGCCCTCACGCGGAAGCCCGCCGCTCACACCCCAGCCCTCCGGTCCAGATCGCGGCCCATCAGCACCTCCAGCGCCACCGCCACATCCGCCATCGCCTGACGCAGGCCCGCAATCCGCCGCTGCACGGCGTTGTAAACCACCACCGCCGGGATCGCCGCCACCAGCCCGAACCCCGTCACCAACAGGGCCTCGGCGATGCCCGGGGCCACCACGGCCAGATTGGTCGTCCCCTCCGCGCTGATCGCAAGGAATGACGACATGATCCCCCACACCGTCCCGAACAACCCGATAAAGGGCGCGGTCGCCGCCACCGTGGCCAGCACGCCCGTTCCCCGCCGCAGCCGCGCCGTCGCCTGCCCACCGATCCGGTCCACCCGCAAACGCACCCGCTCTTTCACGCCCGCAGGCCCCGCCTGCGCCAGCATCGGCAAGGCCAACGCATATTCCTCCTGCGCCGCCCCGGCCATCGCCGCCCCCACACAGCGCCGCCCGTCCAGCATCCGCGCCGCTTCCTCCAGCGTCCCCGCCCGGCCCAGCGACCGCAGGCTATGTCGCAACCGATGCCCCGCCAGCCACAACTCGCCCGCCTTGAACAGCAGCACCGTCACCACCGCAAACAGGCCCACCGCCAGCACAAGGCTCACCCCCTGCACCACCCAATGCGCCGCCCCGATCATCTCGACCACCGGCACAGGCGCATGCAACGGTACGGCAATCGGGGTGCCGACCAAGGCACCCGCCGACCCCGCCAAGGCCGGATCCGCAGGCAGCGACCCGGGGAATTGAGGAACCGATGGTGCCGCAAGAGGGGTCATGTTGCCCCCCTCCTGCGCCAAGGCCACCCCCGGAAACGCCGCCGCAATCCCGACCAGCACCCGCATCAGAACGCGATCCGCTTCGCGATCGACAGCTTCGCCGCCCGGCCCAGCGCGTTTTCCGTTGCAAGGTTGTTGCGATAGTTCCGGTCGAACACGTTATCGACGGCCAGATTGACCTCCAGCCCCGCCAGCGGCCCCTCGTCCGGCGACCATGTCACGAACAGGTCATGCGTGTCATAGGACGCGCCCGTCGTGGCGGCGCTCGATGTGCGGATATTGTCGAAATAGCTCGCCCGCCACCCCACCGTCAGCGATTGTTCCGGCAGCTTTGCCCCCACAGTCAGCACGACGTTTTCGGCAGGCGTATCCGGCAGCGTCAGCCCCGTCGCCTTGTTCTTCGATTTCACATGGCTATAGGCCAGTTGTGCAAACCACCGCTCGGCATCATAGGCGGCTTCGATCTCGGCCCCCCACAACTCTGCCGCGTTGATATTGGAAAAGAAAGGCACCGCTGGCCCCCCGGCCACGCGGGGCGTGGTGGCAATCATGTTGGTCAGGTCGTTGTGAAACGCCGTCACCTTCATCTGCAGACTGTCACCCTCAGAGAGCAGACCCTCGCGCTGCCAGGTAAACCCCAGTTCCACCGTATCCGCCTCTTCCTTTTGCAGGTTCAGGCTGGGCGTGCGCGCAGGCAGCGCCCCCGCCGCCTCGCTAGAATAAAGCTCATCCAGCGTCGGCATCCGCTCCGTCCGCGCCAGCGATCCGAAGATGGCAAAGCTGTCGCTCACCTCATACATCGCCGCGATCTTGGGCGACACGGCGGTATCCTCGGCGGGCCGCGCCCCTGCGGCCAGGGCCGCGGCGCTTGGCGTCCGATTGCCAAAGTCCACCCGCAGACCCGGGATGATCGTCAACCGCTCGCCAAAGGTGAATTCGCCCTGCGCATAGACACCGATCCGGCGATCCTCGCCCTCGGGATGAAAGCCGAACGCCCCCAGCGAGGATGTGGCGCTGCGCTCCTGTTCCGAGAACTGCACGCCGAGTGTCAGGTAATTCTCCCACGCGCCGCCGCTCAGATCGGCGGTGTTTTCCAGTTTCACCGTCGTCGTCGCATAGCCATAGCTGCTGGGACACAGGACCTGAGTCAGCCCCGGCCCGCACACAAGCGCCGTCCCCCGAAAATTCGATTTGTCCACACTGGTTTCGGCAAAGGACAGTTGTGCCGTCAGGTCAAGCAGCGGGTTGTCCCGGAATTCGTTCCGCCATGTCAGCGTCAGCGTATCGTCGACCGTGCGCAGGTCATGCAGCCCGAATGTCGCCAAGGTGGCCGCCGTGCCCCCCGTCTGAACAACCGGCGATCCCGGCAGGTCGCTTTCGCTGCGCGTGAAGGAAAGTGTCAGGCTTTGTTCCTCATCCGCGCCAAAGCTCCACTTGCCCTTCAACAAGCCCGACACACCGTCAAAGGCGGTCCCCCGAAGCACCGCGCCCGAACCATCCACCCTGTCATTGATGTCGCTGAAATTCAGCGCGGCAACATATTCGCCATTGCCAGCCCGCGTTGCCGAGATGACCCCCAACCCCAGCCCGTCACCATTGCTGTCAAAGCTTGTGGAGAACCGGAACACCTGCGTTTCGCCGTCCTCAAGGAAATCACTGGCATCCTTGGTGGTAAAGTTCACCGCCCCCCCGATTGCCCCCGAACCGTATAGCGTCGAAGAGGCTGGTCCACGCAGCACCTCAACCCGCTTGAAAAGATCCAGATCGCTGAAGAACGACCCCATCCGATAGGATTCATAGAATTTGGGCGCTCCATCCACCGTCACGGCAATCCGCGATTCGGATGAGGATTGGTCAAACGTGCCGATACCCCGGATGTTGAAGGCCTGCCCCAACGGCCGGGCCGGGGACCCCGTCCCCTGAATCCCCGGCACCGCCTTGAACAGATCGCCGATCGTCGTCGCCTGATCGCGCTCCAGCTCCTCGGCCTCGATCGTGCTCACCGCTTGCGGCGTGTCGATCGCCACCTTGGCCGTCCCGGTGCCTAGGATGATCCGCCCCAGCACCTGAAAGAACCCGTCGCTCTCCTGCGCCGCAGCAGGCCCGGCACAAAGCAGAATCACAGGAACAGTACACAGCAGTCGCGCCCTGCGGGCCGCCTTCAGGATCGGCATCGGTCTCACCCCTTTTGTCGTTGTTTTTGAAAGGGCTGGCCGGGCGGATCGCTTGGCTGGCGGCAGGTCGGTCCGTCTTGGCGGATATTCCGACTTGATCTGTCAGGAAATGGCTTCTAGAAAGCCTGACTGTAACTGTCAAGTATTCGAAACGCCTGCCCGCTGCTTGACCCACGCGCACCAGCCCCGGCCCCGCCGCCCGCCAGACGCGCCCCATTCCCTGACTGGAGCACATCATGGCTGACGGCCAATCCCACCCGCTGACCCCCGCCGCCATCCGCGCCCTGCGGCTTGAAAACCCCAAGGCCCGCGCCCGCGACTTCGCCCATGCCAACGGCATCCCGGAGGCCGCCCTCGTCGCCGCCCATGTCGGCCACGGCACTACCGCCATCGACGCCACAACCGACCGCCTGTTTCCGCTGATCCGCGATCTGGGCGATGTCATGGCGCTGACCCGCAACGCCTCCTGCGTCCATGAACGCCGCGGCGTCTATTCCGATTACCGCTCCGGCCCCCATGCCGCCATGGTGCTCGACCCCGAGATCGACCTGCGCATCTTCCCCGCCCATTGGAAGCACGCCTTCGCCGTCTTGGAACAGGCCGAAGATGGCCCACGCCGCAGCCTGCAAATCTTCGATGCCGCAGGCGATGCCGTCCACAAGGTGCACCTGAAGCCCGTCTCCCATGTCGATGCCTTCGACACGCTAACCGCCGCCCTCGGCCTGCCCGACCAGCCGCAAACCCTGTCCCTCACCCCCCGCATCCCGACCGAGGGCCCAAAGGGCAACCCCGCCCGCGCCGATGACCTGCGCCGCGACTGGGACGCGATGACCGACACGCATCAGTTCAACACCCTGACCCGCCGCCTGAAAATGAACCGCCTCGGCGCATACCAACTCGCAGGCACCCCCCGCGCCGAACGCATCGACACCGGGGCCGTGACACAGGCCCTCCACGTCGCCGCCGACGCCGCCATCCCCCTCATGATCTTCGTCGGCAACGCCGGCTGCATCCAGATCCACGGCGGCCCCATCGAAAAGGTCGTCCCCATGGGCCCATGGATCAACGTCATGGACCCGCGCTTCAACCTCCACCTGCGCAGCGATCACATCACCGAAGTCTGGCGCGTCTGGAAACCCACCCGCACGGGCGATGCCAACAGCATCGAGGCGTTTGACAAGGACGGCAGCCTGATCCTGCAAATCTTCGGCTACCGCAAGGACAAGGCCCCCACGGCCTGGAACGCCTTCGTCAAATCCCTCCCCGCGCTGGAAGGGGTATCGGCATGACGATCCGCCTGAACTTGGGCCTCACCCTCGCCCTCTCGCTGGCCCTCGCCGCCCCCGCACTGCCCACAGCAGCCTTGGCCGACCCGGCCCAGCGCGTCCTCACCCTCGGCGGTTCGGTCACCGAAATCGCCGTCGCCCTCGGGGCCGAGGATCGCCTCATCGGGCGCGACAGCACCTCTACCTTCCCGCCCTCGGTGACCTCGCTCCCCGATGTCGGCTATTTCCGCGCCCTCTCACCCGAAGGCGTCCTCGCCCTCAACCCCGACCTGATCCTGTCGGAAAACGGCGCAGGCCCGCGCGAGGCGCTGGATGTGCTGAACGCCGCTGGCATCCCCTTCATCGTGACGGGGGATGACACCACCCCCGATGGCCTGACCGCCAAGATCACCACCGTCGCCAACGCGCTCGACCTGCCCGAACAGGGCAAGGCGCTCGCGGCGCAGGTGGCCGAAGGCCTGCAAACCGCCCGCGACCGCGCCGCCACAGTCCAAACCCCCAAACGCGTCCTCTTCATCCTCTCGCTGCAAGGCGGCCGCGTCATGGCGGGCGGCGAAGGCTCGTCGGCCGAAAGCATCATCACCCTCGCAGGCGGCATCAACGCAGGCACCGGTTTTCAGGGCTACAAGCAGATCACCGATGAGGCGGTCCTGACCGCCGCCCCCGATGTGATCCTGATGATGGATCGCGAAGGCGACCTTGCCATCAACAATGACATGGTTCTCGCCCACCCCGCCCTGTCGCAAACCCCCGCCGCCAAGGCGGGCGCGATCGTCCGCATGGATGGCCTGCTGCTTCTGGGCTTCGGCCCCCGCACCCCGCAGGCCGCCGCCGATCTGCACGCCCTCCTCTATCCCGGTCAGGGTTGACCGATGGTCGCCCTCCCCCTGCCCCAGCGCAGCCATGCCCGCCCGCAACCCCGTGCGGTGACGCTCGCCCTTGTGGCGCTCCTCCTCGCTGTCTCGCTGCTCTCCCTCGGCACCGGGGCGGCGGGCCTCTCGCCCCTGCGCTTGATCACTGCCTTCACGGGCGGCGCGCCGCTCACCCAGGCCGAATCCCTCGTCCTCTATGACATCCGCCTACCGCGCCTTGCCATGGGCCTGATGGTCGGCGCGGCCTTGGCCGTGGCGGGCGCACTGATGCAGGGCCTGTTCCGCAACCCCCTCGCCGATCCCGGCATTGTTGGCGTCGGCGCGGGTGCGGGGCTGGGCGCGGTCACCGCCATCGTGTTGGGCGGCCTGCTGCCCCCCGCCCTCGCCGCCCTTACGGGCGCGCATCTCATCCCCTTCGCGGCCTTCCTCGGCGGCTGGATCGCCACGCTCATCCTCACCCGCGTCGCCGCCTCCGGCGGGCAGACCGCCATCGCCACCCTGCTTCTCGCAGGCATCGCGCTCGGGGCCATCGCCGGGGCCGCCACAGGCGTCCTCACCTATCTCGCCGATGACCAGCAGCTGCGCGACCTCACCTTCTGGTCCATGGGGTCGCTTGCCGGGGCAAGCTGGGCCAAGATCGCCACTGCCCTGCCCCTGATCCTGCCTGTCCTGATCCTCTCCCCCCTCCTCGCCCGCGCGCTGAACGCGCTGGCGCTTGGCGAAGCACAGGCCGCCCATCTCGGCATCCATGTCGAACACACCAAGCGCCTCACCATCCTCGCCACCGCCGCCGCTGCGGGTGCTGCCACCGCCATCGCGGGCGGCATCGGATTTATCGGCATCGTCGTCCCGCACCTCCTGCGCCTTGCCACCGGGCCGGATCACCGCGCCCTCTTGCCCCATGCCGCCCTTCTGGGCGGAACGCTCCTGATCGGGGCCGACATGATCGCCCGCACCATCACCGCCCCGGCCGAGCTTCCCATCGGCATCGTCACCGCCACAATCGGCGCGCCGGTATTCTTGTGGATCCTCCTGCGCCGTCGTGGCCTGGCCGGGATTTGACCCATGCTCACCGCCCAGAACCTCACCCTCGCCCGCGATGGCCGCACGATCCTGTCAGGCATCACCCTCACCGCCCAACCGGGCGAGGTCACCGCGATCATCGGCCCCAACGGATCGGGCAAGACCACGCTTATGGCAGCCCTCACGGGCGATCTGGCTCCCGTCACGGGGGAAGTCACCCTCAACGGCGATGATATCGCCCGCCTCTCCCCCCGCCACCTCGCCGCCCGCCGCGCCGTGCTGGCGCAGGAAACCCAGGTCGCCTTCCCCTTCACCGTGGCTGAAATCCTGCAACTGGGGATCGAGGCCGGCACCGGCCCCACCGACTCCGCCCTCATCCCCCGCCTGCTGGCCGAGGTCGATCTCGCAGGCACCGCCCATCGCCCGATCCACGCCCTGTCAGGCGGCGAACGCCAGCGCATCCACTTCGCCCGCGCCCTCGCCCAAGCCCGCCGCCCGCGCGGCGATCAGGGGCCGATGTGGCTTTTCCTCGATGAACCCGCCTCCAGCCTCGACATTGCGCACCAGCTTATGGTCATGCGCCGCGCCCGCCGCTTCGCGGCCGAGGGCGGCGGCGTCGTCACGGTCATGCATGACCTCAACCTCACCGCCATGACCGCCGATCACGTGATCCTGCTGGCCGAAGGCCGCCTCCTCGCCGCAGGCCCCCCGGCCGAGGTGATGACCGACCGCCTCCTGTCACAGGCCTATCGCTGCGGCATCCGCACCAACCGCACCCCCGCCCAAGGCCCCTATCTGCTGCCGCAAATGGCCGGGGCGTGACAGGGCAAGTGCCGCCTCACACCGCCCGCATCCAGAACTGCAACGGCTTCTGCAGGAAGGGATTGACTGGTGCCATTAGTGGCGATCACATCCATCCTCAGTGCCTAACACGAGTCATTTATGCCCAAGTATCACATAGCAGAATGGTATGGCCTACCCTTCGATCAGTTGCTCCCGGAGGAAAGAGTAGCCCTTGCGCATCACAAAGCCGTCGGTCAGCCCCTAAAGGGCGCTGCGCTGAAACGGCTTGTCGATTTGGAAAGAAGGTCGGCATCTGGTGCCAGCCTGACCAAGAAAGAGCTTGAACGACTGAAAGCCCTGAGGTCCCAACTTACGGAGGGGTTGTCCGAACTAAAGCCCTGTCCGTTCAAGATCACACCCTACCCAACGTGCACAAAGAAGGGCGGAGTCTGTTCTGTTCGGTTATATGATGAAGGTGATGACAACGTCATCAAACCGTTAGAAGGAGAGCGCGGTAGCATCAGGTGCCTCTGCCCTTACCGCCTTCATCAAGACAAGACAGCCTTCAAGCATCTTAGCCAAATTGCTTTGAAGGATCCCAACCCAAGATTAGCAGGCGAGGTTGGCTTTCTCGAAGGCGACGGTGGACTTGACATGGAGAAGGGCGAGGACGTCGGAAAGATCGACATGATCATCGTCAGTACACTGAAAACCAATGAACTGGACTGGTGCGCTGCCGAGGTTCAGGCCGTATACTTTTCGGGCGATGCTATGGAGGTCGAATTTCGTCACATTATCGCCCAAGGCGGAAAGTTGACGATGCCTCATGGAAGACGCAAACCCGACTACCGCAGCAGCAGCGTCAAGAGACTGATGCCCCAGCTCCAGATCAAGATACCGACGCTTCGCCGTTGGAGCCGAAAGATGGGGATAATCGTCGATAAGTCCTTCTATGGAAATCTTGGAGAGATGCGGAAAAGCAGTGATCCTTCGAATGCAGACATTGCATGGGTACTGCTTGACTTCTCCTACGACTCCACTTCACGGATCTATCGCGCCCACGTCCATGATGTTGCATGGGTAACGCTCGAAGACGCAACATACGGGCTAACCAACGGTCGTCCGATCTCAAAAAAAGCATTTGAAGAGAAAATTCTAAGCAAATTGTCTGCCTGACCTGATTGTCAGAAGGCACACTGGTTGCTATCTTACAAGTGGAAACAAAATAAGAACAAGGCGCGGGAAAACTGCATGAGCCTCACAGCAATCGACCTTTTCTGCGGTGCTGGCGGCCTGTCGGCCGGGCTTGAACTTGCAGGCTTCAAGGTACTCGCTGGTGTCGACATGTTTGTGGCCGCCGGAAAAACCTTTGAAGATAGTCATCCAAACGCGAAATTCATATGCCGACCCATCGAGGCGGTGTCCGTTGATGACTTGATGATGGAAACGGGCCTTAAGCCAGGCGAGCTAACGGTGTTGGCAGGAGGCCCCCCGTGTCAGGCGTATTCGGTCTACAACCATCAACGCGGTATGCACGACGAAAGAGCAACTTTGTTCCGTGAGTATCTCCGGATCGTTGCCGGTTTACAGCCGGAGTGGATCATCATGGAAAACGTGATGGGCATCTATTCAATTGGAGGAGGTGCTGCGGTACGAGCCATCCAGTTCGAATTGGAGGCGCTAGGTTACGCGGTCAAAGAAAAAGTGCTTAAGGCAGAGGAGTTTGGTGTACCGCAGGAACGCCGCCGCGTTGTATTCATTGGCAACCGTACCGGCGATCCGATCTTGCATCCCGAACCGTCACATGGCCCGGACCGGGAGTATCCTTTCGTGACAATCTGGGACGCTATAGGTGATCTGCCGCCACTCGAGAACGGTGAAGATCGTGGCACAGTTCCTTACTCAAAGCCTGCAGACGGCCATTTCCAAATACTTGTCCGAGGAAAACAGCATACCGTGACAGGTCATACGGCACCAAAACTTGGCAAGGCGAACTTGCAGCGCCTTGACCATATTCCCGAGGGTGGAAGTTGGCGGGATATTCCGTATGACCTTCTCCCTACAGGCATGAAACGTGCGAAGCGTTCCGACCATACTAAACGTTATGGTCGGATGTCTTGGAACGGGCTGTCTTGCACTGTTTTGACGAAATGCGACATCCATTGGGGTGCGTACATCCACCCCGAACAAAACCGCGCTATTTCAGTGCGGGAAGCCGCAAGACTCCAAGCGTTTCCGGATAGTTTCGAATTTCATGGCAGCAAAACAGATCAATACGTCCAGATTGGCAACGCTGTACCCCCTTTGCTTGGTAGAGCGATCGGGCTTGCCGTACGCAAAGTTATCGAAAATGCCAAGAATTCAAGGATAGCGGCTGAGTAGACTTCTTCTTGTTTAGGGTGACAAGAAACTAGCCCGCCCTCACACCGCCCGCATCCAGAACTGCAACGGCTTCACGCTCTCGCCCGCCTGCCCGATATCCTTCCACGAAAACTCCGCCACCACACCCGGCAGCGGCGCGTAGCCCCGGCCCTGCCAGAAGCCATCATTCGTGCGATAGGTTCCGGGCCGCAGCGGATGATCCTCGGGCCGCATCACCGAACAAAAGGCCACATGCCCTCGCCCCAGCGCCCGCGCGTGGTCCTCCCGCAGGTCAAGGAAGCGATGCCCGATCCCCTTGCCGCGATACTCCGGCAACAGCACCGATTCCGCGCCGTAAAGAATATCCTCCAGCGCCAGCCCCCGCCCGGCAAAAGGGGCCGCGAAGGCCTCCGCATGGTCTTCCATCGGGGTGGAGGTCGACGCCCCCACCAGCACATCGCCAAAGAACGCCCCCACCAGCAAGGCGCCGGGGCTGTCGCGATAGGTACTCAGATAGTCCCGCTCATAGTCCAGCGACCCGTCATACAGATAAGGCCAGTCCCGGAACACCGCGATGCGCAGCCGCGCCACATCGTCCAGCGCCGCCTCCAGCGCCTCACCGCGCAGCGCCCGGACGGTGATCCCCTCCGGCAGGTCGCGGCTCATGCCGAGACCTGTGCGATCCAGTCATTCAGGTTGTAGAAGGTCGTCACCCGCGCGATCTTGCCATCGCGGATGTCAAAGAACCCGCCCGCCGGCAGCACATAGCGCTGCCCCTTGGCCTCCGGCAGACCCGGATCGGTTTTCAGGTATTCGCCATGCACCACGAACTCCGCCGCCCCGCGCGTGCCATCCGCATTGGCAAAGATCACCATGTCCTTCAGCTCTTCGCGATAGCTCACGCCCATATGCGAACAGAACTCGGCGAACTTCGCCCGCCCCCGCCGCACGCCGCCCTCATTCACCCGGTGCTCCACATCCTCGGCCACGCAGTCCAGCATGCCCGCCGCATCGCCCGCATTGAACGCCGCGTAATACCGCGCGATCAGCGCCTCCGCTTCCATCCGGCTCATGGTCTCTTGTCCTCTTCCGTGGGCGGCCCGAACCGCGCAATCATCCTGTCCCTGATCTGGTCCCGCGCCTGCCGATAGGCCGCGAGCTTCGCCTCGCGCCCCTCGCCCAGCCCCGTCGGGTCCAGGATCGGCCAGTATTCTACATCCAGATGGTAGAACCGCGTCAGCTCCAGCGCCATGCGCTGGCTCGCGGGCGACAGCGCAATGATCAGGTCGAACTGGCTCAGATCATCGCCCCATTCCTGCATCTCCTCGAAACTGCGCGACCGGTGCCGCGACAGCTCGATGCCCCATTCCTTGCAGACGGCGATGGAGAACCCGTCCACCTCCATGTCATTCTTCACGCCCGCCGATTGGACATAGGCCCGCTGGCCATACATCTGCTTCATCAACCCTTCGGCCATGGGTGACCGCACGGCATTATGGTCGCAGCAGAACAGGACCGAGGTGGGAAAGCTATCTCCCAAGATCAACCCCAATGCAGGACGCAGATCAGCGTGAACAGCCGCCGCGCCGTATCGGTATCCACCTCGGCCTTGCCCTCCAGCCGCTCCTGCAACACCCGCGCGCCCTCGTTGTGGATGCC
>PNND01000352.1 GCA_013824045.1 Rhodobacter sp.
GCGTCGCGGGCGGGGCCTGCATTGGGTGTGCCCAGCGCGGCCGACAGTGCCTGCCAGACATAGGCGGCCTGAAGATCGGGTTCGGCCAGCAGATCGAGTAGCAGGACCGAGCGTTCCAGCATCGCGCGCCCCTCACCCCCGGCGATCCGCGGTTCGAGATCGGCGGTGATGCGGGTGGCGATTTCAGTGCGGAGCTCGGGCGTGGCGGCGGGTTCCATCTTGGTGATCAGCGTGCGGGCCGCGGGAATGCCTGCCAGCCGTGCGCGCCACGCCCAATAGAGCGATTCACGGTCATTCTGGGGAACGCCGATGCCTTCGGCATAGAGAAGGGCAAGATTGAACTGCGCCTCGGCCCCGCCGGCGCGGGCGAGGGTGAGAAGGGTCTGCGCCGCCTCGGGCGCGCGGCCTGCGCGCAGGTCGGCCATGGCGGAGGCCAGTGTCGGAGCAGCGGCAGCGGCAGCGACGGGTAAGGGGCTGGGGGGAACGGGCGCAGCCATGTCGGGCGCGGCAAGCGCGGGAGCGGCAGCCAGCAACAAAAGGGCAAGGGGAGAGAGGCGCATCATTTCGCAGCCGTCAGGATGAGTTGCAGGTAAAGCAGGCGCTTGCGCGGCATGGCGCGGAAGGGGCGTTCATAGACCACGACCTGCGGGCGGCTGGTGCCTTCGGTGACGAAGTCGATCTCGATGCTGTCGGGCAGGAACACGCCGTATTCGGCCAGCGTCGCCACGGGCTGCGCGGCGAAGCGGTCGCGAAAACCGGGATCAATCCAGATACGTGCCAGCGCGCGGCCAAGGATATCGGGGAGGTAGCGTTCCACCTGATCGCGGTTGCGCAGATGGGTTTCGTGGCGCACCAGCGCATAGTCACGCGGGCGGGTATCGACGATCGGGGCCGCATTGGTGGCGGTGTAATGCGCCAGCGCACTGCGCAGCCGGGCGAGGCTGGGCAGGCGAGAGATGACGGGAACGAGTGCCCGGGACATCCTCTCTTTCATCTGCGCGCCTTTCCTGCTGACAGTCCTGTGCCAAGGCAGGAACGGCAGGGTCGGTCAGAGTTTTAGTCGGCACTTTGTGATGAGGCTGCGGGGTAAGGCTTTTGCCGGTTCTGTCGTTAAGGACTGCGTGATCCCCCTGATCGAAGGATGGTGCAGCGATGGCAGAGGAAGAGGTCAGTACTTGGCCCGCGATTGCGGGGTTCAGCGTGGTGAGCGGGACGATGATCGTGGCGCTGGCCGTGCTGCTGCAGCGCGCGCCGCCCCCGATGCCCTGGGCGGAGGCAGATGCAGAGGTCGCAGCGGAGGAGACCGAGGTGCTGCCGCGGGTTTATGTGCCGCTGACCCATATGCTGACGATTGCGCTGCGCGAGAATGGGCCGCGGATGGAGGCGGGGCTTGCGCTGGCCGTGCGCGGATCGGCGGAGGATCTGCTGAAGCTGAATTCGATGGTCGAGGCGCGGATCGGGCCGATCGAGGCCGAGGTGGTGCGCGCGGCGCAGGAGGTGGTGGCGAGCAGCGCAGAGAGCAACGCGCTTCATGCGGAGCTGCCAGAGCGGCTGCGCGCGGTGATCAACCAACAGATCGGGAGCGATGATTGGCCTGCCCCGGTGGAAGAAGTGCTGATCACATCGCTGGAAGTGCGCTGAGGCGGCACGCATCTTGCAATCCTGCGGTAGGACAGACAACCGCAGGAGACGAGGATGACCCCGGATCGTGAAGGCATGGACATGCAGGCGCTGCAGGGTGTGGCGATGCAGGGAATGGCAGTGGAATGCGTGGTGTTCGACCATGCAGATCGCCCCAAGCGGCGGCATCTGCTGCCTTTGGCTTCGCTGTTGAAGCCGCTGACGGGCGGGATCAGTGGTCTTGCTGCCGACGCCAGATAATCATGCGATAATAGAAGGTTCCCGCGATCACCAGCGGGAACCAAAGCACCAGTTGGCGCAGGTCGGGCAGGTTTGAGAGCAGGCTGTTGGTAAGCAGCGGATCAAGCAGGCCCAGCCCCAAGAGCGGCGCGGCCGAAAGCAGAAACCAGCGGATGTTCAGACAGCGGTTGCAGGGCGCAGACGGCGCCTGCCGCCGCTGTTTGCGTTGTGGCGGCGGGTCTGTAACCGGTGCCTCTACCGTGGGTTCTGTTTGTTCCATGACGGGTTCAGGCCTGACCGCCCCCATAGGCCGCGCGCATCTTGCGGGTCTGGCGCGGTTCGTTGCGGCCACGGTTGAGGACCAGCTCCAGAGCGGTGATGGCCCCGGCGACAACCGATTGGGCGTGGCGGGCGATGGCCTCTTGATGCGGCGCAAGGCTGCGGGACAGACGATCCATCGCAGTGGCGCAGAGCAGGATCTGTTCGGGATCGCCGTTGCGGATCGCGGTGTTCAGATCGGCCTCGAGCACGGCGAGTTCGATGCGGGCGGGATCGGTCATCTGTGTCATGCTGCGTCCTCGGCCCGGACGGTGCCGATCTGCTGCCATGCGGACAGAAGATTAGCGACGTGATCGGCGCATTCGGCCAATTTGGGCGAGGGTTCGCGGCGGAACGCCTCGGCCACGCGGAGGCGGCAGAATTCGTAGACGCGGAAGAGGTTGTCGGAGATCTCGCCGCCCTTCTCGAAATCCAGGCTGGATTGCAGGATGTAGATCGCGGTGAAGGCGCGGTTGACGTGCTGACTGGGATAAGTGCGGTCAGGTTCGGCGGCGGCCAGAACGCGCAAGGAGCGTTCCAGTTCGCGCAGCGTCACAAGGATGATGGCGTGTGGGCTTTCGACGCTGAGCGCCTCGCCATTATCGGTGCGGCGGTACTGGGCGCGGGCATCGAGAAAGCTCATGGCAATGGTCCTTTTGGTGGTTCAACACAAGTGGCGCGATTTTCATCGGCCTCGCATGTTTAAACGACGCGGGACGGGGGTTTCTTAGGGCAGAGGGCGGTTGAGAGGGGGGTAAAAATGCAGAAGGGCGGGCGGCATCTCTGCCCACCCGCCCGCGCCTGCAGCAAGGGTATGGATCAGCCGAACAGATGCGCGCGGCGGGCCGGACGGTGGCGCAGCACGGGGGCGGCGGGCTGGGCTTCCGGGGCCGGGCGAAGGCGCGAATGGGCCAGCAGGCGGGTGGCTTCGCAAAAGCTGTTGGCCAATGTCTCGGCATCGGCTTCGGTATCGAAGATCACGTCAAGCTTGAAGCTGCGCACCGCAAGCGCCGAGCGGCGGGAGACGGCGATGACAAGATCGCGGCGCAGCCAACCCAGTTGCGCCACCAGAAGGGCGATGCGGCGGACGGGCATCACCGCCGGGTCGATATCGATCACCAGCATATCGGGCGCTTCGCGCAGCAAGAGGGCAAGGTCGCACTCGCGGGCGTCGATCATCGCGATGGACTGCGAGGCAAGCGCCAGAGCCAGACGGGCGGGTTGATCGGACAGCACGGCGGCCGTGAGCGGGGCACGCGGGGAACCCGGGCGCCCTTCGGCGGTGTCGATGAGCTGCGGCAGGGTCTGGCGGATCGCAAACATGGTAAACCTTTCTAACGAACTAAAGCGCAGAGGCGACAAGCCCAGACCGCGCCTGATCTGATGTGCCTTGAAACGACGTTTTGCACGATTGCTTGAGTGTGGGAAGACGGGGCAATACCGATGCCGACGCATAGGATTTTCGGCTGGGCAGACCTACATCCGGACGGATGGGATTCTGCTAAAATCTCAATATTTATTAACGATTTGTGGCGCTTGCGGCGGTTTCAGGCGCGATACGGGGCTGCTGCGGTGTCCCGATGACACGGGCCTTTGGGCAGAGGTGTGATCACCTTGGCGCGGGTGGTATGGGGCGCGAGAGTGGCGTCCGTGACGGTCTGGATGGAGGCCCGACAAAGGTATGGGTCGGGGTGGTGCGAAAGTCGTGTCGGGAATTCGAGAGGCGCGTGGCAGGGGGTGTGGCCTGTCAGGAAACTTGTGTCGAACCTGTGGCAAGGCTGTGAAACGGCCGTCTAGATCGCAAGTTTAGGGCGTTTCGCATGTTTTTTTTCGTCATTCGCCAGAGGTGGCACGGTTCCTGCCTCTTCCCCCTCAGAATGCCGGACCAACATGCGGAGCAAGACAATGGCCCTGATCCACATCCTCGATGACGCTTTTGAAGCTGCGGCTTCGGTGGCGCAACTGCTGGCCCGCCGCCGGGTGGCGGTGGAGCGGGGGGCCAAGCCTGCGGGTGGGGTTCAGGTGCTGGTGGCATCGGTTGCGGCAGAGGCCAAGCTGGGCGGGGCCAAGGGATTGGCAGAGATGGCGCGGGGCTGCGGGGCGAAGTCGCTTGTGGTCGTGAGCGAGGGCGCGGCGGTCTTTGGCGTGACCGAGGAATTGGGCGGGCGGATGCTGCGGGTGGCGCTGCCTGCGACCGGGCAGGTCGCGCTGCGCGATGCCGGGCTGATGATGCTGGTCGATCTAATCGGCGGGCAGGTGCAGGCCATGGTGGCGGCGGATGCCGAGACCGGGCAGTTGATCGATCTGGCAGGCCGCGTGGCACGGACGGATGTGACGGTATTCATCAACGGACCCACCGGTTCGGGCAAGGAAGTGCTGGCGCGGCAGGTGCATGCAGCAAGCCGCCGGGCCAATGCGCCCTTCGTGGCCATCAACTGCGCGGCGATCCCGGAGAACATGCTGGAGGCCATTCTGTTCGGCCATGAGAAGGGCGCCTTCACCGGCGCGTCGAATGCCAACAAGGGCATCATCCGCGCGGCCGAGGGTGGCACGCTGATGTTGGACGAAATCTCGGAAATGCCGATGGGGCTGCAATCGAAACTGCTGCGCGTGCTGCAGGAGCGGTCGCTGACGCCGATTGGTGCGCAGAAGGAAGTGCCGGTCGACATCCGCGTGATCGCGACGTCGAACCGCGACATGCCGGAAGAGGTGCGCGCACGGCGGTTCCGCGAGGATCTGTTCTATCGGCTGAACGTGTTCCCGCTGACGACGCAGGCGCTGTGCGAGCGGCCGGATGACATTCCGGTTCTGGCGGTGGCGATGGTGCGGCGGCACACGCAGGCGGGCCACCCGCTGCCGATGCTGACGCAGGAGGCGCTGTCGGCGCTGGTGGCGCATGACTGGCCGGGCAATGTGCGCGAGTTGGAGAACGTGATCCAGCGTGCGCTGGTGATGCAGGAGGCTGGCCGGATCACGCCCGCCGATCTGCTGATCCATGCCGCGACGCCCACCGTGACGCGGCTGATGGCGCGCGCCGTCTGATCTGCGGGGGGTGAGCGATGACGGTGGGACCGGTCAACGGATTTACGCCCTTTGCGGCGGGGGTGATCCGCCCCGAAGGGCCAATGCAGGCGGGGGCGGCGACGTCACCGCTGGGCGCGAAGGACGCGGAAGGCACTGGATTTGGCGCGCGGATTTCGGGCGCGATCGACGATCTGGCCGCGGCGCAGAGCAAGGCATCGGAATCGGCCAAGGCGTTTGAACTGGGGCGCGAGACCGACCTCGCCTCGGTGATGGTGGATCAGCAGATCTCATCCCTTGGGTTCCAGTTTGCGCTGAACGTGCGGAACAAGGCGCTGGGCGCCTATCGCGACATCATGAACATGCCGGTCTGAGACCGGGCGAAGGACTGACAGAGAATGGCAATGACCCCGGTTCCGATGAGTGGCGGCAATGCGATGATGGCGCAGATGAAGGGCGCGGTCAGCAATGTGATGCGGATGGGCAACCAGCCCGCGCTGCGCCGGGCGATGCCTGCGATCCTGATGCTGGGGGTGGCGGTGCTGGCGGTGGGGGGGTGGCTCTTGCTGCGCGAACCCGCGCGGATGGTGCTGTTTCCGGGGTTGGCCGAGGCGGACAAGGCGCTGGTCATGGATTCGCTGGGATCGGCGGGGATCAATGCCACGATTGACAGCGTTACCGGGCAGGTCGAGGTGCCGTCGGGCGACTATCACCGGGCACGGATGCAGTTGGCATCGCAGGGGCTGCCGCAATCGCTGCCGGATGCGAATGACGTGCTGACGGAACTGCCGATGGGTGCGAGCCGGTCTGTCGAAGGGGCGCGGCTGCGGCAGGCGCAGGAGTTGGATCTGGCGCGGTCGATTGCCGAGATTTCGGCGGTGGCGCAGGCGCGGGTGCATCTGGCGCTGCCGGAGAAATCCGCCTTTCTGCGCGACACGCAACCGCCGAAGGCATCGGTTTTCCTGCAGCTTGCGCCGGGGCGGGTGCTGGAAGCATCGCAGGTGGAGGCCATCGTGAACCTGGTGTCGACATCGGTGCCGGGCATGGCGCGGGGCGATGTTTCGGTGGTGGATCAGATGGGGCGGCTTTTGTCGCGCGGATCGGATGATCCGGCGGCGCAGGTGTCGGACCGGCAGTTGCAGCACCGCCTTGAGGTGGAAACGCTCTATCGCGAGCGGATCGAGGCGCTGCTGACGCCGATTGCAGGGGTTGGCAACCTGTCGGTGCAGGTGACGGTGGATATGGATTTCACCCAGAGCCAGATCACCGAGGAACGGGTGGACCCGGCAGCGACGGCGCTGCGGTCGGAGCAATCGGAACTGGTGGAGAGCAGCGAGCCGCAGGCGCGGGGCATTCCCGGCGCGGTGGCCAATGCGCCGCCCAATCAGGCCGATCTGGTGCCTGCGGGCGAGGCGACGGGGGCGCTGCCTCTGGCCGGGGCGATCACCAACCGATCCTCGGGGACGACGAAGAATTATGAGGTGAGCCGGACGGTGGAAACCACCCAGCCCGCCACGGCGCAAATTACGCGGATCAGTGCTGCCATCCTGATGCGGGCCATCCCCCCGGCCACGCCTGTGGAAGAGGGCGCGCCGCCCGCGCCGCTGCTGCCGGCCGATCTGAAGGCCGATCTGGAGATGCTGGCGCAATCGGCCATCGGGTTTAACGCAGAACGCGGCGATACGATCACCATCACCGCCCAGCCCTTCATGGATACGGTGATGGTCGCGGCACCGACCGATCTGTCCTGGATGCCAGAAGTGCTGCGCCAGCTGGGGCTGATCGCGCTGATTGCGATTGTCGCGCTGGGGATCATCCGGCCCCTGCTGACGCGGGCGAATTTTTCCGGCGAGGCGGCGGCGAGTTCGGGTGGCATGAACCTGAGTGGGCTTGGCGGTGTTGAAGTGGCGGCGGGCGACAGTCTGGATGATGTGCAGGCCCGGCTGGAGGCGCGGCGGACGCGGCTGGCCAGTGCCGCGCTGGGCGCGAATGTGACGCGTGAGGAGAAGTTCGCCGTGCTGCGACAGATCGTGGCCGAAGATCCGGGCCGGATCGCCTCGGTCCTGCAGCGGATGATGAAGGATGACATGGACAGGACGCCGGGGGCGTAAGCGCCCCCTGCCCTGCCGCCGAGACTACCTGCCGAGACTGACCAAAGAAGGAGCACAACAATGCCCGCGCCGCGCCCTGCCACCGCCACCGCCCAACTGGCACCGCCGCCCTTGGCGAAGCTGACCGCCATCCAGCGGGCAGCGGTGCTGATGATGCTGTTCGGCGAACGGGCGGCGGCGGCGGTGCTGCGCAACCTGAGCCCGGCAGAGGTGCAGCAATTGGGGGCTGCGATGTATTCGCTGGGCGATGTGGACCAGTTGACGCTGGAGCATGTGGTAGAGGAGTTTCTGGTCGGGCTGAACCGCGAGACGGGGCTGAACCACGGCGCGCCGGTCTATATCCGGTCGGTGATGACCGAGGCGCTGGGTGAGGACAAGGCGCAGTCGATCATCAGCCGGATCAACCCGTCATCCGCCGAGCGGCCGATTGAAATTCTGGACTGGATGGATGCGAAATCCATCGCGGAACTGATCGTGGATGAACATCCGCAGATCATCGCGCTGGTCATTGCCTGCCTTGAACATGCGCTGGCGGCCGATGTGCTGACGCTGCTGCCCGAGGGCACCCAGCCCGACATCATCCGCCGCATTGCGGACCTGACATCGATCCAGCCCGAGGCGCTGCGCGATCTGGAAGAGGTGATGCAGCGGAAGTTCAAGGCATCGGCCACCACACGCGCCAGCCAGATCGGCGGCGTGAAGGCGGCGGCGCGGATCATGAATTTCACCCGCACGCAGACCGAGCAGCGGATCATGCGCGAGGTGCGCAAAGAGGACAAGGATCTGATGCAGTCGATCATGGACAACATGTTCGTCTTCGACAATCTGGAGAAATCCGACGACCGGTCGTTGCAGACCCTGCTGCGCAGCGTGGACAACGAGCAGCTTGTACTGGCGCTGAAGGGCACCAGCGAAGGGCTGCGCGACAAGCTATTGGGCTGCATGTCGAGCCGGGCCGCCGCCAACCTGCGCGACGAGATGGAGGCGATGGGGCCTGTCCGCCTGACCGATGTGCAGGAGGCGCAGAAGACCATTGTGGCCGTGGCGCGCAAGCTTTCGGACGAAGGCGCGATCGTGCTGGCGGGCCGTGGCGGCGAGCAGATGGTGTAAGCGATGAGCACAGGGGAAAGCCCACGGATGGGAACGGCCGAGGTGATGGCGCTGATCCGCGCGTCGTCGCAAAAGGGGTTTACCGGAGCGGTTCCAATGGCACCGCAGGATGCCACTTTCCGCCGCGCGCGGCTGGAGGAGGTGCGGCGCGTCGATCCGGCGGGGGTGCTGCTGGAGGATGAAGACGCCCTGTCGGACGCAGTGCTAGCGGGCGAGGTGCTGGGAGCAGATGCGGTGGAGATGGCCCCTGCCCCGGTGGTGGAAGATCCCGCGCGGCGTTTGGCCGAGGCGCGGGGCGAGGGCTATGCCGCAGGCCGTGCCGACGGGTTGGAGGAAGGCCGGATCGAGGGGCGGGCAGCGGCGCTGACCGAGGCGGAGGCGGGGCTGGTGCCGGCGCGCGATGCCTTTGTCGCCGCGCTGGCCGGGCTGACGGGCGGGCCGGATCTGGCCGACAAGATTGCTGCGGTGATGGCGGCGGCCGTGCGGCGGCTGGCCGCCGAAAGGGCGGGGCAGATGATCGATGCGCTGCCCGCAGCCTTTGCCGCGCGGGTGGAGGCGATGGCCGACCGCGTGGCGCAGGGGGTGCGGGCGGTTTCCGTGCGGCTGAACCCCGACGATCTGGCCGTGATCACACCGCATCTGGCCGGGCTGGAGGTGACGGGCGCGGCGGAACTGGTCGCCGATGCGCGGCTGGCGCGAGGCGATGTAGAGGTGCGGGCGGAAGGCATCCGGCTGGCCGATCTGCTGGAGGCGGGTGTATGAGCCTGATGGACCGGATCGGCGCAGAGGTGGCGCGGCAGGTGGCCGTGCCCGCGCTGCGGATCGAGGGGCGGGTGCTGCGCTATGACGGGCTGATCTTGGAGGCGACGGGTTTCCCGGCCAGCCCCGGCACGCTTTGCGAGATCGCCACGGAAAGCGGCGATGTGGTGCAGGGCGAAGTGATCGGCTTTGCGAATGGCCATGTGCTTATGTTTCTTAACCAGCCCGGCGCGGGGATCATTGCCGGCGCGAAAGTGCGCGTGATCGACGGCGGGCAGGCGGCGGAGGTGGGCGAAGCGCTGCTGGGCCGGGTGGTGGATGCCGAGGGGCATCCGCTGGACGGATTGCCGGTGCCCCGCTGTGACGCGACATGGCCGCTGGCCGGGCGGTTGATGAACCCGCTGGCGCGGACGCCGGTGGATCGTCCGCTGGATGTGGGGGTGCGGATCATCAATGCCGCGCTGACCGTGGGGCGCGGGCAGCGCGTGGGGATCATCGCGGGGTCGGGCGTCGGCAAATCGGTGCTGATGGAGATGATGGCGCGTTACACCGAGGCGGATGTCATCGTCGTGGGCCTGATCGGCGAACGGGCGCGGGAAGTGGGGGCCTTTGTGCGCAGCGTGATGCAGGGCGAGGCGGCCAAGCGCATCTGCATGGTGGCCGTGCCGGCCGACCGGTCGCCGCTGTTGCGGCTGCGCGCGGCGCGGCGGGCGACGGCGATTGCCGAGCATTTCCGCGCGCAAGGCAAGCAGGTGCTGCTGATCATCGACAGCCTGACACGGGTGGCCCATGCGCAGCGCGAGATCGGGCTGGCGCTGGGCGAACAGCCGACGGCGAAGGGCTATCCGCCCTCGGTCGTGTCGCTGATCCCCGGGCTGATCGAACGCACGGGGCCGGGACTGCCGGGCGAGGGCGCGATCACGGCGATTTATACCGTGCTGGCGGATGGGGATGACACGACAAACGACCCAGTGGTGGATACGGCGCGGGCCATTCTGGACGGGCATTTCGTGCTGTCGCGGCGGCAGACGCAGATGGGGGTTTACCCCGCGCTGGACCTGCCGCAATCGGCCAGCCGGGTGATGGGCGATATTACCGATGCGGCGCATCGGGCGGCGGCGCAGAAGCTGCGCCGGATGATCACGCTGTATATGGACAACCGCGATCTGATGCTGATGGGCGGCTATGTGCCGGGGCAGGACCCGGACCTGGATGAGGCGATCCGGCTATGGCCGCAGATCACCGCATTGATCCGGCAGGGCGCGCATGAACCGGCGGATTTCGCGGCAAGCCGCGAGGCATTGATTGCATTGGCAGGGGGTGAGGCATGAGCGGTTCGTCACGGACGTTGGGGTTGATGGCGCTGAAGGAAAAGGCGCGGATTGCGGGGACGCTGGCGGATCTGCGCACCGTGGTGGCGCAGAAGGCCGAGGCCGAGCGCATGGTGGAACGCCTGCGCGAGGCCTTGGCCAAGCAGGGGCAGGTGCAGGGCGTGCGGCTGGCGACGGAGATCGCCGCCGAGCGGAACATGGCCAAGCAGTTGCTTTCCGAGACCGAGCGGCAGCAGGGGCGGCAGGCCGCGCTGGCGGCGCGGATGACCGAGGAACAGGAGCGGCTGGCGCGGCAGGAGCATCGCCACCAGACGCTGACCGACAAGGCCAAGGTTGCCCGGAAAAGCGAGGTGGAAGAACGGCTTGCACTGCGCGATGCGGCGATGCCCGCGCGCCGCCGTTAAGGTGGCACCGGATTTGCAAGGACGGCTGCGGGTGACCCCCGATTGACGCGAGGACCGACATCAGATGACGATGCCCGACACCATTGCCCTTCCGCGCGCCCCGGCTGTAACCGAGGCCGCTGCTGCGCCGCGCCCCGCGGCTGCGGCTGCGCCTGCGGCGACTGGGGGTGAGGGGTTTGCCCAGACGCTGGCCGATGTGATCGGCCCGGCAGAAGGCGGCAAGGTGGCAGAGGTTGCGGCGGCGGAAGCAGCGCCTGTGGATGGCAAAGCCGAGGTTGAGCCTGTGATTGCCAAGGCCGCAGTGGTGCTGGACGATCTGGGGCGGATTGCGGCGCTGTTGCCGATGGCGGTGGCTGGGGCTGAGACTACGGTCGAGGCGCCAGCGGCGGAGGGGGTTGAGCCCCCGCCTGCGGCAGCGGTGCAGGCCGCACTGGCCGGGGTGCTGCCCAAGGCCGTGGTCGCCCCCGAAGGATCGAACGAAGAGCTGCCCGGCGAAGAGATGGCCGAGGGCGAGACGGAAGAGACCGATCCACTGGCGGCGCTGGGGCTTGGCCCCATGGCGCAGGTGGCCCCCGCGACCTTGCCTGTCGAGGGTGAAGGGGAGGAGGCGGTCGGGCAGGCCGTTGCCACCGTGATGGCGCAAGGCGCGATGCAGCCGATGATGGCCGCGCAGGTGAAACCTGCGGCCCCCCCGGCGCCGCCGATTGGCGCGGCCAAGACCGAGGGCGGGGAGGTCACCGAGACCGATGGAACCGATGCGCCGACAGAGGCGCGTGAGACAGTGCAGCGCCGGGAAGCGGCGGGCCTGACGCCCTTGGCCGTGCAGGCGGTGGACCGTCAGACCGCGCGGGCGGTGGCGGAGCCGGTGGCCGGTGCTGTGGTGGAAACCGTGGCAGCCGCCACTGCACAGACAGGGCAGACCCCGCAGCAGACGGTGCAGGTCACGGCACAAGTGCCTGCTGCGGCAGGCTTTGCCGCCCCTGCCCCGATCGCGACCGACCGGCCCGGCTGGGAAGGCGCGCTGGCCGACCGGATTGCCGCCGAGCTTTCCGGCGATGGCCAGCAAATGGATCTGGAACTGGCACCCGAACATCTGGGACGGCTGCGCATCCGGCTGGAGATCACCGATGGCCAGGCGCAGGTGCGTTTCGTGACCGAAACGCCCGAAGCGGCGCGGGTGATCCAGCAGAACGAACACCGCCTGTCGGACTCGCTGTCGCGGGCCGGTCTGTCGCTGGGCGGGCAGGAAACCACGAGCCGCGACCCGCAGGGCGACCAGCGCCCGGCCCGAGGCGAGGGGGTTGCTGCGCGTTTTCTTGAGCGGCCTGTCGAAGGGCTGGCCGCCGCAATTCCGGGCCGCGCTGCGCGTGGTCTGGTGAACCTGATTGCCTGAGGGAATGAGAGATGAGTGTTGAAGTCGTCGATCCCGCAATGAAACCCGGCAAGATCCGGAAGATGATCGGTTTGCTGGGCAAGCTGATCATCGCGGCTGTCCTGATCGGGGGCGGCTTTGCGGGGGGGTATGTCTATTTTGCCAAGCCGTTTTCGCCAACGCAGGACATGCTGCGCCTGATTGAGCCGGAAGCGGCGGCGC
>PNND01000486.1 GCA_013824045.1 Rhodobacter sp.
TTCCATGCGACGCGGATGCTCGACTTCGGGTCCAGCCTTGTCGATCTGGCGATTGCGCGGGAAACGGCGGCGGGGCGGCGGGTGTTCATGGATTTCAACCGCAATCCGCTTGCCGTGGCGGGGGATGAGGGGTTCAGCCTTGACCGGTTGGACGCGGATGTGCGGGCCTATCTGGGCGCGGCGGGAGCGGTGCAGGCCCTGCCTATCGACCGGTTGCGCCACATGAACCCGTTGTCGATCGAGCTTTACCGCCGCTACAAGATCGACATCGCGACCGAGCCGCTGGAATTTGCCGTGAACAACCAACACATGAATGGCGGGGTGGCGGTGGATATCTGGGGCCGCAGTTCGCATCCCGCGATCTATGCGGTTGGAGAGGCGGCCGGGACCCATGGTGTGACCCGGCCCGGCGGGGCGGCGCTGAACGCGGGGCAGGTCTTTGGAACGCGGGCCGCCGAACATATCGCGGCGACATTGACGGAGCATGAGGCCGCCGAACCGGAGCGCGGTGCGGATGCGGCGCTGGCGGCTGTGCTAGCCATGCTTGGCGAGGAAGGTGCGCCCACCGTCGATGCCGTGCGCGATGAGGTGCAGGCGCGGATGAGCGATGCCGCGGGCATTTTGTGCGACGCGACGACCGTCCGTGATGCCCTGCAGGCGGCGCGGGCGTTGAATGACAGGATCGGGCGCGCGGGGATCGCCATCGCCCGCCCGTCCGAGGCGGCACGCGCGATCCAGTGGCGGCAGATGGCGCTTGCCTCCGAGGCGGTGCTGGCGGCGCTGGACCATTACATCGGCGGCGGTGGCGGAAGCCGGGGCGCGAGGGCGATCCTTGATCCGCAGGGCGAAGGCGTGCCGATGTCGGCGCAGGGCCCGCTCGAGGGCGTGCGCTTTCGTGCCGAGCGGGCGGTGGATCGCGCGCGGCAGATCGTCATCCGGCACCGCGACGGGGGCTTTTGCATCGACGAGCGGCAGATACGGCCCATCGATCAGAGCGCGCGGCCTTTCTTTGAGCGCGACTGGCCTGCATGGCTGACCGGCGCGATCTATCGGCAGGGCGAGGGGGCGTGATGGTTCCCATCCCGCGCCGTTCGGTCCGGTCCATCGGCGAGGCGATGGTGGAAATGGCGCCTGTCGGGGCGGGGCAGTATCGTCGCGGCTTCGCGGGGGATACGTTCAACACGGCCTGGCATATGGCGCAATGGCTGGGCGCTGTGGCCGAGGTCGGGATGATCACCTGTGTGGGGCAGGATGCGCTGTCGGATGCCTTTGTCGCCGAGATGGCGGCGGATGGCATGACCCTTGCGGGCGTATCGCACGATCCGTTGCGCCATATGGGGCTGTATATGATCCAGCTGGATGGGGTGGAGCGCAGTTTTCACTACTGGCGCGAGACATCTGCCGCGCGACATCTTGCGGATGATGGGGCGGTGCTGGCGCGCGCGCTGGACGGCGTCGGGTTGGCGCATCTGTCGGGGATCACGCTGGCCATCCTGCCTGCCGCCGCGCGCGAGACGCTGTTTGCCGTGCTTTCGGAGTTCCGCGCAGGGGGCGGTGTCGTGTCCTTCGATCCCAATATCAGGCCGCGCCTGTGGGCATCGCGGACCGAGATGCAGGAGACGATCACGCGCATGCTGGCCGGTTGTGACATCGCGCTGCCCAGCCTTGACGATGAACGGGCGCATTTCGGAGATCCGGATGCCGAGGCTGTGCTGGCAAGGATGGCCGGTCTTGGTGTGGCCGAGATCGTGGTGAAGGACGGTGCCGGACCGGTGACGATCCATGACCGAGGGGCGACCGAGGTCTTTGCGACCCCGCCGCTGACGAACATCCTCGACACGACCGGGGCGGGGGATGCGTTCAATGCCGGATACCTTGCGGCACGGCTGATGGGCGATGACGTGGCGCGATGTGTTGCGGCCGGGCAGCGGATGGCGGCGGCGGTTCTGGCGCATCACGGGGCGCGTGCCTCGAAAGAGGCGTTGGCGGCGCTGCGCGCGCCTGTAGCGCGTAGCTGACACCTGATCTGCGATCCTTGCTTCGGGGGAAGCATCATATCTGATTGACAGGATATGGATCGTTCCAATAACGTTTTGGAACGATCCGATTTCAGATTCGGTCGTCTTTCCGGTGCGGAGTTGCTGCTTTGCGCCGCCGGATGGGGTTTGCCTGCAGGGGGGGTGCGGCACGATGTCGAAGGTTGTCTCGCCGGCTGAAGCTGCCCTGCGCATCCGTGATGGTGCGGTGGTCACGGTGTCATCTTCGTCATCGCTCGGCTGCCCGGACAAGGTGCTGGAGGCGATCGGAGCACGCTTTCGGGCCGAAGGCCATCCGCGCGACCTGACCTCGATCCACCCCATCGCGGCGGGTGACATGTATGGCGTGAAGGGGATCGACCATATCGCGCAGGACGGGCTTTTGGCGCGGGTGATCGCGGGGTCCTATCCATCGGGGTCGTCCAATCTGCCGATGCCCGAGATCTGGAAGATGGTCACCGAGGACCGGATACCGGCCTATAACGTGCCGTCAGGCATCCTTTTCGACATGCACCGCGAAGCGGCGGCGCGGCGGCCCGGGGTGCTGACCAAGGTGGGGATGCAGACCTTTGTGGACCCCGTGCGCGAGGGCTGCGCGATGAATGCCAAGGGGGCGGCTGCGCCCATCGTTTCCCGCATCGAATTCGCGGGCGAGACATGGCTGCATTTCCCAAACATCGTACCGGATGTGTGCATCCTGCGGGCCACCACCGCCGACGAGCACGGCAACCTGACCTATGAGCATGAGGGGGCCTATCTGGGCGGACTGGAGCAGGCGATTTGCGTGCGCAATCACGGCGGGCTGGTGATCGCGCAGGTGTCGCGGGTGACGGCGCGCGGGTCTTTGCGCCCACATGATGTGCGGGTGCCGGGGCATCTGGTCGATCTGGTCGTGGTGGATGCCGAGCAGAAGCAGACCTGCGAGACGCCCTATGATCCGGCGATTTCGGGGCAGGTGATGCGGCCGTGGTCCAGTTTTGCGCTGGCCGAGCACGGGGTGGAAAAGGTGATCGCCCGTCGCGCGGCGATGGAGTTGCGGGCAGGGATGACGGCCAATCTGGGGTTTGGCATTTCCGCGATGGTGCCGCGCATCCTGCTGGAGGAGGGCCATCCCGAGGCGGTGACCTGGGCCATCGAGCAGGGGGCGGTGGGGGGGATGCCTTTGACCGGCTTCGCCTTTGGCTGCGCGTCGAATGCGGATGCTTTCGTGCCGTCGCCGCAGCAGTTCATCTATTTTCAGGGGGCGGGGTTTGATCTGTCTTTCCTGTCCTTCCTTGAGGTTGATGTGGAGGGGAACGTCAATGTCTCCAAACTCGGGAAGAAGCCCTATCTGACGGCGGGCTGCGGCGGGTTCGTGGACATCACCGCCCATGCGCGGAAGATCGTCTTTTCCGGCTGGTTCGAGGCGGGGGCGCAGATCGCGCTGTCGGAGGATGGGATCAAGGTCGAGGCACCGGGCAAGTTCACCAAGATGGTGCAGGCGGTGGAGCATGTGACCTTTTCCGGCGCGCGGGCGCGGGAGACGGGGCAGGATGTGCTTTACGTCACCGAACGATGTGTGATGCGACTGGCCGAAGAGGGATTGGTCGCGACCGAGATCATGCCGGGGATAGACCCAGCGCGGGATATCGTGGCGGCGAGCCAAGGGCGGGTGAGGGTGGCGGAAAACGCGACCGTGCTGCCGAAGGCGCTGTTGGCGGAGGCCCCGATGGGGTGGGCACCATGAGCCGCGTGCATTTCAACATCACCGGGCGCATCGCGGAATTGCGGTTGGACAATCCGGCCAAGCTGAATGCCTTCACGGTGGACATGCTGGGGCAGTTGGCCGGGCATCTGGACACGATCGAGCGCAGCGCGGATATCGCCTGTGTTCTGGTCACGGCGGCAGAGGCGAAGGCCTTTTGCGCGGGGGCCGATATAAACGGCTGGGGTGATCTGACGCCTGCGGAGTTTGCGCGGCACTGGGTGCGGGGCGGACATCGCATCTTTGACCGGCTGGCGCGGTTGGCGCGGCCCACGATTGCGGTGGTGCAGGCGCATGCCTTTGGTGGCGGGCTGGAACTGGCGGCGGCCTGCGACATACGGGTGATGGGGCCCAAGGCCACGCTGGCGCTGCCCGAGGCGCAGGTGGGCATCGTGCCGGGCTGGTCGGGATCGCAGCGGCTGGCGCGGTTGCTGCCGGAAAGCGTCGTCAAGGAGATGGCGCTGTTCGGGCGGCGGATCACGGCGGAGCGGGCCCTTGCGATGGGCTTTGCCGCCGAGGTGGCCGAGGATGCGCGGGCGGCGGCGGATGCCATCGCGGCGCGGGTTGCCGATCTGTCGCCACGGGCGGTGGAGATCACCAAGTCGATGATCCATGCGGGGGCGGGCGAGGATGCTGCCGCCCTGATCGAGGCGCTGGGAAGCGCCGCCATTTCCGCCAGCGCCGACCGCGACGAGGGTGTTGCCGCCTTCCGCGCCAAGCGCAAAGCCGAATTTCCGGGGACCTGAGCGATGACCGAATTGACCCTGATCCCCCGTGCCGATGTGGCCTTGCCGGAAGTGCGCGTGAACCGCCACTGGATCGCCGGGGCATGGCTGGACAGCGCCGAACAGTCCGAGCGGGTGTCGCCGTCGCATGGCGTGGTCGTCAGCCGGTCGGCCAAGGGCGGCGAGGCCGAGGCGCGCGCGGCCATCGCGGCGGCGCGGGCGGCATTCGACGACGGGCGCTGGTCGCGGCTGGCGGCCAAGGCGCGGGCGGTGGTGCTCTTGCGGATGGCGGACCTGATCGAGGCGAATGTGGAACGCTTTGCCGTGATCGAGACGCTGGAATCGGGCAAGCCCATCGCGCAGGCGCGGGGTGAGGTTGGGGGGGCGGCGGACCTGTGGCGCTATGCGGCGGCCTTGGCGCGGACGGTGGAGGGGGACAGTTTCAACGGGCTGGGGCCGGACATGCTGGCCACGGTGCTGAAGGAGCCCATCGGGGTGGTGTCGGTCATCACGCCGTGGAATTTCCCGTTCTGGATTCTGAGCCAGAAGTTGCCCTTCGCATTGGCGGCGGGCTGCACCTGTGTGGTGAAGCCGTCGGAAATGACACCGTCGACAACCGCGATGTTGGCGGAACTGCTGGATCAGGCGGGCTTGCCTGCGGGGGTGGTCAACATCGTGCTGGGCTATGGCCAGCCGGTGGGGGCGGTTCTGGCGGCGGATCATCGCGTGGACATGGTGACCTTTACGGGGTCCACGGCGGTGGGCAAGACGATCAGCCGGATCGCGGCGGAGAACCTGAAGAAGGTGGCGTTGGAACTGGGGGGGAAGAACCCGCAGGTGATCTTTCCCGACGCGGACCTTGAAAGCGCGGCGGATGCGGTGGTCTTCGGGGTCTATTTCAACGTGGGCCAGTGCTGCAATTCAGGCAGCCGGATCATCGTGCATGAAGATATCGCCGAGGCTTTCACCGCGCGTGTGGTCGAGCTGTCGCGCCATGTGACCTTTGGCGATCCGCTGGACCCGGACACGCAGGTGGGCGCCATCGTGACGCCGGAACATGGGGCCAAGATCGACGGCTATGTGCAGGCGGCCAAGGCCGCAGGCGCGCGGGTGGTGCTGGGCGGCGGGCCGTTGGACGTGCCGGGTCTGGGCGCGCAGTTCTATCGGCCTACGGTGGTGACGGGGGTGACGCCCGACATGGCCATCGCGCGGGACGAGGTCTTTGGTCCGGTGCTGACGGTGCTGACCTTCCGCACGTTGGAAGAGGCCATCGCGCTGTGCAACGACGCGGATTACGGCCTGTCGGCGGGGGTGTGGAGCGAGAATGTCCATACTTGCTTAGCCTTTGCGCGTTCGGTGCAGGCGGGGACGGTCTGGACCAACACTTGGATGGACGGGTTCCCCGAAGTGGCCTTTGGGGGCGTCAAGCAATCCGGTCAGGGGCGCGAGATCGGCCGCTACGGGCTGGAAGAATTCATGGAGATCAAGTCGGTCGTCATGCGCATCGGGCGCACGCGGGCGAATTGGGTGAAGACCCGCTGACACGACGTTTCAGTCGGGGCGGGAAGGCGAACGCAACATGGGAGGAAATGCGATGCGTGCCGGATGGAAGACGATGATGACGGGTGCGGCGGTACTGGCGATGACGACTTCGCTGGCCAAGGCCGCGGATGTGGAAGTGCTGCACTGGTGGACCAGCGGCGGCGAGGCTGCGGCGGTTGGCGTCTTGAAGGACAACCTTGCCGCCGGTGGCACTGGCTGGGTGGACATGCCCGTGGCAGGCGGCGGCGGCGAGGCGGCGATGACCGCCCTTCGCGCCCGCGTCACGGCAGGCGATGCGCCGACAGCGGTGCAGATGCTGGGCTTTGACATCCTTGACTGGGCGGGCGAAGGCGCGCTGGCCGACCTGACCGCCACGGCGACGGCCGAGGGCTGGGACAAGGTGGTGCCTGCGGCGCTGCAGCAGTTCTCGACCTCGGATGGCAAGTGGGTGGCTGCACCCGTGAACGTCCATTCCACCAACTGGGTCTGGATCAACAAGGCCGCGCTGGATGCGACCGGCCTTGCCGCGCCAACGACTTGGGAAGAACTGGTCGCGGTGCTCGACAAGATGAAGGAGAACGGGATCACCCCGCTGGGTCACGGCGGCCAGCCGTGGCAGGAAGCGACCGTGTTTGACGGGATCGTGCTGTCTCTGGGCGGCGATTTCTACAAGGCGGCCTTCGTCGATCTGGACCCGGCCGCGCTGGGCGGCGAGCAGATGGCGGAAGCCTTCAACCGCCTGATCACGCTGCGCTCTTATGTGGATGACAACTTCTCGGGCCGCGATTGGAACCTGGCCTCGGCCATGGTCATCAACGGCGAGGCCGGGATGCAGATGATGGGCGACTGGGCCAAGGGCGAGTTCCTGAAGGCGGGCAAGGTGCCGGGCACCGATTTCGTCTGCATCCGTTTCCCCGGCACCCAAGGGTCGGTGACGTTCAACTCGGACCAGTTCGCCATGTTCAACCAGGCCGATGCGGGCAAGCAGGACGCGCAGGTCAACATGGCCAAGGCGATCATGGACCCGGCCTTCCAGTCGGCCTTCAACGTGGTGAAGGGCTCGGTTCCGGCGCGGACCGACGTGTCGAACGAGGCCTTTGACGACTGCGGCAAGAAGGGCATGGCCGATCTGGCCGAGGCCAACACGGCGGGCACGCTCTATGGTTCCATGGCGCATGGCCACGCGGCCCCGGCTTCGGTGAAGAACGCGACCTATGACGTGATCACGGCGGCCTTCAACGGCGAATATGCCGATGGCGCGACGGCGGCGGCGGCCTTGGCCGAGGCTGTGGCTGCAGCACAGTGACCTGATGACGTGGAGGGCGGCCAGTGGCCGCCCTCCGCAAATTCCTTAAGGAAGGAATTTGCAAAAGTTTTCTTAAAACTTTTGCCCATCCCCGGCTGGGAGGCCCTGCGCCATGACCGCATCTACCGCGCCCGATTTCCGCACAAGGTTGCAGGACTGGCTGCCCAAGCTGGTGCTGGCCCCGTCCTTTGCCGTGACGATCCTGTTCGTCTACGGCTTTATTGGCTTCACGGTTCTTCTGTCCTTTACCGGATCGAAGATGCTGCCGCGCTTTGACTGGGTCGGTTGGGAGAATTACGAAAAGCTCTGGGCGCTGCCGGCGTGGAACACGGCGATCGTGAACATCGCGATCTTTGCCAGCCTTTACATCGTCATCTGCACTGCCGTCGGGCTGATGCTGGCGATCTTTCTTGATCAGAAGATCCGGGGAGAGGGCGTGTTGCGGCCGATCTACCTTTATCCGATGGCGCTGTCCTTCATCGTCACGGGAACGGCGTGGAAGTGGTTTCTGGACCCGGGCATCGGGCTGGAGAAGGTGATGCATCTGTGGGGGTGGGAGTCCTTCTCTTTCAACTGGATCAAGGACAGCGACATGGCGATCTATACCATCGTCATCGCCGCCGTCTGGCAGACCTCGGGCTTCGTGATGGCGATGTTTCTTGCCGGGCTGCGGGGGATCGATAATGAGATCCTGAAGGCCGCGCAGATCGACGGGGCGTCGAACTGGCAGCTTTACCGCCGGATCGTGATCCCGCTCTTGCGGCCTGCGTTTCTTTCGGCCTTCGTGATCCTGAGCCACCTTGCCATCAAGTCCTATGACCTTGTCGTGGCTCTCACAGGCGGCGGGCCGGGGCGGGCGACGGAGATGCCTGCGACCTTCATGTATTCCTACACCTTCACCCGCAACCAGATGGGGATTGGGGCATCCAGCGCGGTGATCATGCTGATGACCATCGCAGCGATCATGGTTCCCTACCTTTATGCCGAGTTGAAGGAGAAGAAGTGATGGCCGCTGTCATACAGGATACCGCCGTCAGCACGGGGCGCGTGACGCGGGTGCTGATCTATCTGCTCTTGCTGCTGTTTGCGCTGTTCTACCTGCTGCCGCTCTATGTGATGGGCATCAACTCGGTGAAGCCCTTGGCCGAGATCACGGGCGGCAACATGATGGCGCTGCCTGAGGTGTGGACGCTGGACCCGTGGCGTAGTGCTTGGTCCACGGCGCAAATCGGGGTGGAGCCGACGGGGTTGAAACCCTATTTCCTAAATTCGATCCTTATGGTGGTGCCTGCGGTTGCCATCTCTACCATCGTGGGGGCGCTGAACGGCTATGTGCTGACGAAGTGGCGCTTTCGCGGGGATACCTGGGTCTTTGGGCTGATGTTGTTTTCCTGCTTCATCCCGTTCCAGATCGTGCTGATCCCGATGGCGGTGGTGCTGGGCAAGCTGGGGCTGGCGGGATCGGTGCCGGGGCTGGTGCTGGTGCATGTGGTCTATGGGATCGGGTTCACCACGCTGTATTTCCGTAACTACTATGCCGCCTTCCCGACTGAGTTGGTGCGGGCCGCGCAGATCGACGGGGCAGGGTTCTTCCAGATCTTCTGGCGTATCCTGCTGCCCGTATCAGGCCCCATCGCTGTGGTTTCGGTCATTTGGCAGTTCACCAATATCTGGAACGATTTTCTTTTCGGGGCCTCTTTCGGTGGCACCAGCCAGCCGATGACGGTGGCCTTGAACAACCTCGTCCAATCCTCGACGGGCGTGAAGGAATACAACGTCCATTTCGCGGGGGCGATCCTTGCCGCGCTTCCCACCCTCATCGTCTATATCGTCGCTGGCCGCTACTTCGTGCGCGGGCTGATGGCGGGCTCAGTAAAGGGCTGATCTCATGGGCTTTCTTGATATCCGCAACGTGACCAAATCCTACGGGCAGGTCGAAGTTCTGCATCGCGTCGACATTGCGATCGAAGAAGGCGAGTTCCTCGTCCTTGTCGGCCCTTCCGGTTGCGGGAAATCCACGCTTTTGAACATGATCGCGGGGCTGGAGGGGATCTCGGGGGGGGAGATCGCGATCAAGGGGCGCGTGGTGAACGGGGTGCATCCGTCAAAGCGCAACATCGCGATGGTGTTCCAGAGTTATGCGCTCTATCCAAACATGACGGTGGGGCAGAACATGACCTTCGGGCTGGAAATGCATGGCGTGCCCAAGCCCGAGCGGGAGCGTGCGCTGGCGGATGTGGCCAAGCTGTTGCAGATCGACCATCTGCTGGACCGCAAGCCGGGCCAGTTGTCGGGCGGGCAGCGGCAGCGGGTGGCGATGGGGCGGGCGCTGGTGCGCAACCCGGATGTGTTCCTGTTCGACGAGCCGCTGTCAAATCTTGATGCGAAGCTGCGCGTGGACATGCGGACCGAGATCAAGAAGCTGCACCAGAAGCTGAAGACGACCATCGTCTATGTCACGCATGACCAGATCGAGGCGCTGACCCTTTCCACCCGGATCGCGGTGATGAACAAGGGCCATGTCCAGCAACTCGGCACGCCGAAGGACATCTATGACACGCCCGCGAACCTGTTTGTCGCCACTTTCATGGGCAGCCCGGCCATGAACATCATCCCGGCACGGGTGGTGGCGCGGGACGGTGTGCCTTATGCCAGTGTGACCGATGCCGAAGGTGCGCCGCGCCTTTTGCGGTTCAGCCAGACCAACCTTGCGGCTTGGGATGGGCGGGACATCCTGCTTGGGATCAGGCCGGAAGCGATCACCGATCCCGAAGGGGCGGACCGCAAGTCGCAGAATATTCAGACACTTGCGAACCGCGTCACAGTGACGGAACCTGCGGGTTCGGATACCTTTGTCACCATGACGCTGGGCGGGCGGGATGCGATTGCGCGGATGCGGGCGGATGCGTCGGTGGCGGCGGGGCAGGCTTATGATTTCGCGGTGAATATGGAAAAGGCCGTGGCCTTTGATCCGGCGACGGAGATGAGGATCCTTCCGTGATGGAGTGCGACTATCTGATCGTCGGTTCGGGCATGGGGGGTGCGACGCTGGCGGCAGCGCTGGCGCCCACGGGGCGGCGGATCGTGATCGTTGAACGGGGCGAGCGGTTGGTCGACAGCCCAGAGGCGCGGGACGCGGCGGCGATCTTTCGGCGGGGGCATTTCCGGCCCAAAGAGACATGGCTGGACGCGCAGGGGCAGCCGTTCAATCCCGGCAATTACGCCTTTGTGGGCGGGAATACCAAGTTCTACGGGGCGGTCCTGTTGCGCTATCGGGCCGAGGATTTCCGCCCCCTGCGCCATATGGGCGGGGTGACGCCGGGTTGGCCGATCTCCTATGAGGCGCTGGAGCCATTCTATTCGGCGGCGGAGCAGATGTATCGCGTGCGGGGCGATGCGTCGGGCGACCCGACGGAGCCTGCGCGATCTGCCCCCTATCCCTTTCCGCCCGTGCCGGACGAGCCGGATATTGCCGAGTTGCGGCGGGCCTTTGCGGCGCAGGGGTTGCATCCGTCGTCCCTGCCGCTGGGCGTCGATCTGGAGAAATGGCTGGCGCGGGCACCGACGACTTGGGACGCCTTTCCCGACAGCACGGGGGCCAAGTCGGATGCAGAAAGCTGCGGTCTGGCCGAGGCGCTGCGCTATCCCAATGTCACGCTGATGACGGGGACGCGGGTGCTGCGGCTGCTGGCCGAGGGGCGGCGGGTGACGGGGGTGGAGGTCGAGGGGCCTGCGGGACCCGCCATCTTGCGGGCGGGGACGGTGTGCCTGTGTGCGGGGGCGGTGATGACGGCGGCGCTGCTGCTGGCGTCGGCCAATGACGACCATCCGGCGGGGCTGGCGAACGGGTCGGATCAGGTCGGGCGAAACTTCATGAACCACAATCTGACGGCGATGATCGCGGTCCATCCGCTGCGGCGCAATCGGACGGTCTATGAAAAGACCATCCAGTTCAACGACTGGTATCTGACGGGCGGGCCGGACGGGGAGCCTTTGGGCAATGTGCAGATGCTGGGGCGTGTAACGGGGCCGATCCTTGCGGGGGAGAGCGGGCTGCCCTTGCCTGTGGCGCATTGGCTGGCCGATCATTCCATCCACATCATGGCCATGTCCGAGGACCTGCCCGATCCGGCGAGCCGCGTGATGTGGAAGGGCGGGCGGATCGTGCTGGACTGGCGCAAGACGAATGTGGCGGCACATGATCTGCTGGTGACGCGGTTGAAGCGGGCGATGCGGCGGGCGGGGTGGCCCATCGTGCTGGCCAAGGGGTTTCCGAAATCGAAGCCCAGCCATCAATGCGGCACGGCGCGGATGGGGGCGGACCCTGCGGCGTCGGTCGTGGATGCGGAACTGCGCGCCCATGATCTGGACAATCTCTATATCGCGGATGCCTCGGTGCTGCCGACATCGGCGGCGGTGAATCCCTCGCTGACCGTGGCGGCGCTGGCGCTGCGGCTCGGATCGCATCTGTCCGCACGCGCGGCCTGAAGGAGACTGGAATGCCTTGGGATTACATCATCGTGGGCGGCGGATCGGCCGGATCGGTGCTTGCGGCCCGTCTGTCGGAAGACCCCGATGCCCGCGTTCTGCTGTTGGAGGCGGGGCCGCGCGACTGGCACCCCTTTTATGCGATCCCCGCAGGGTTTGCGAAGATGACCAAGGGCATCGGATCGTGGGGTTGGCAGACCGTGCCGCAGAAGCACATGCGGGGGATGCAGATCCGGTTCACGCAGGCCAAGGTGCTGGGCGGCGGGTCCACCGTGAATGCCCAGATCTACACGCGCGGTCACCCGCTGGACTATGACGAATGGCGGCAGGCGGGCTGCACGGGATGGGGCTATGAGGACGTGCTGCCCTATTTCCGCAAGGCCGAGGACAATGACACATGGGACAATCGCTGGCATGGCAAGGGCGGGCCGCTGGGCGTGAGCCGGCCTGCGGCGCCGTTGCCCATCTGCGAGGCCTATTTCGCCGCTGCCGGGCAGTTGGGGATACCGACCAACCGTGATCTGACCAGCGAGACGCCGGAGGGGGTGGGCTATTACCAGCTGACGCAACGGAACGTGCGGCGGTCTTCGGCATCGAAGGCCTATCTCGGGCCGGTGGAGCGGGAGCGGTCCAACCTTTCCGTCCTGACGGGTGC
>PNND01000088.1 GCA_013824045.1 Rhodobacter sp.
TTGCTTTTGCCGATCTCGGCGCACAGGTGGCGGCCTTCACCTGCGACCGGGCCGAGGTTCTGGGTCCCGGCGGCAGCATGGCCGATCCGCGCGGCCTGCGTGGGCAGCCGCTCTCTGGGCGGCTGGGCGCGGGGATCGATCCCTGCGCCGCGCAGCAAAGCTTAGTGACGCTTGCGCCGGGGCAGACGGTGGAACTGCGCCTGCTTCTGGGTCAGGCCGACACGATCGAATCCGCCCGTGCCTTGATCCGCCACCATCGCGACACCGATCTGGATGCGATGCAGGCCGATATCGCCGCCCATTGGGACGGCATCCTCGGCGCGGTGCAGGTGAAGACGCCTGACCGCGCCATGGACATCCTGTTGAACGGCTGGCTGCTCTATCAGACGCTTGCCTGCCGCATCTGGGCCCGCGCCGGATTTTATCAGGCCAGCGGCGCCTATGGCTTCCGTGATCAGCTGCAAGACGGCATGGCGCTGACCTTCACCCGCCCCGACATGACGCGCGAACACCTCCTGCGCGCCGCCGCCCGGCAATTCCCCGAAGGCGATGTGCAGCACTGGTGGCTGCCCCATTCGGGGCAGGGCGTGCGCACCCATATCTCGGATGACAGGGTCTGGCTGGGCTTTGGCGTCGCCCGTTATGTGGCGGTGACAGGGGATGCAGGTATCCTCGACGAACCGCTCACCTTCCTCGAAGGCCCGCCCGTCCCCCGTGGTCAGCATGATGCCTTCTACCAGCCCGACCTGTCGGATCAAACCGCCCCCCTGTTCGAACATTGCGCGCGCGGGCTTGATCAGGCCATCGCGCTGACAGGCGAAAACGGCCTGCCGCTGATCGGCACGGGCGACTGGAACGATGGGATGAACCGCGTCGGCGAAGAGGGCAGGGGCACCAGCCTCTGGCTCGGCTGGCTCCTGATCGCCACGCTGCGGATGATGGCCCCGTTGGCCGATGCGCGCGATCCCGCCCGCGCCACCCGCTGGCGCGCCCATGCCGAAGACCTGCGCGCCGCGATCGAGGCGGTGGGTTGGGACGGCGCATGGTATCGGCGCGGCACCTTCGACGATGGGTCATGGCTGGGGTCTGACCAATCCGACGAATGCCGGATCGACTCCATCGCCCAATCCTGGGCGGTGTTGTCGGGGGCCGCCGATCCGGCCCGCGCGGCACAGGCCATGGCCTCGGTCGATCAGCACCTTATCCGCCCCGATCCGGGGCTGGCGCTGCTGTTCACCCCGCCCTTCGACCGCACCCTTCGCGATCCCGGCTACATCAAGGGCTACCCGCCCGGCCTGCGCGAAAACGGCGGTCAATACAGCCACGCCGCTATGTGGGCCGTTCTGGCCCATGCCAGATTGGGGCAGGGCGATAAGGCAGCGGCGCTGTTCGCGCTTCTCAACCCGATCAACCACAGCCGCACGCCCGCCGATGCCCTGCGCTACAAAGCCGAACCCTATGTCATCGCCGCCGATGTCTATTCCGTCGCCCCGCATGAAGGGCGGGCCGGCTGGTCGTGGTATACCGGCTCGGCAGGCTGGATGTACCGCGCCGGGATCGAGGGCATTCTTGGCCTTACGCGCTCAGGCGACACGCTGATCTTCGATCCCTGCCTGCCCCCGGATTGGCCCGGCGTGACGCTGACCATCCGCCACGGTGCCTCGCGGGTTGAGGTAGAGGTGATCAATCCCGTCGATGGCGGAAACGGCATCGTGCTGGTCGCGCTGGACAGCCGCCCTGTCGCCCATGTGGGCGGCCCCTTCCACCTGCGCCTGAAACCCGGGGTCACGCATCTTCGCCTGACGCTGGGCCTGCCCCAGCCCTGAGCCCCAACCCTGAGCCCCAACCTTAAACCCCGGCAATCCCGCAAAACTCACGGCATCCGCGCCCCATCTGGGAACCAGAACCGACGCCGCGGGTTGGTTCTGTAGCGGAGGCAATTCCCTGTCCCACCTCCGTTCGGATATTGGTGCTTGGGTACCAGATATCGTGGCCGGAATGGACTTTGCTCCATTCCGGCCGACTTTTTCCCGCCCCTCCCGGACCCCCTTTTCGGAACCCCCACGCGCGCTTTGCGTTGACAGGGGTAGTCCGGGCCAGATGCCCGGCGAAAAGGGAACGCAGCAATGAGCAAGACCGAATTCTGGGACCGGGTTGAGACCGTCAATGCCGGGATGCTGGCCCCCGAGGGCAGCCCCCGCTGGGTGCCGATGTCACATTACGCCGACCGCGCCGACAACCGGCTGTGGTTCATCACCGCCAAGGGCACCGACATCATCGACAGGCTGGAAACCGGCCCAGCCCCCGGCACCTACCTGCTGGCCGACAATGGCAAGGGGCTGTTCGCGCAGGTCACCGGCACGCTTGCCCTGTCAGATGACCGCGCCAAGCTTGCAGAGCTGTGGGGCGCGATCGTCGAGACGTGGTTCGAAGGTGGCATCGATGATCCCGCCGTCCGGCTTGTGTCTATGCAGGTCGCGGGCGGCGAGGTCTGGCTTACCCCCACCTCCGGCATCCGCTTTATGTTCAACATCGCCAAGGCCCGCTTGACCGGCGATGATCCCGATATGGGCGATCACTTCGCGCTGTGACGTAAACCGCTCTACTCTCCGCCGCCGCTTTGGCCCGCTTTGGGGCATCGGCGGCGGCCTGCAGCACGCGCCCTTAAGGCACGCGCCCTAAAGAATCGGGCGCTTCTCTTCCTTCTCCGGCTCCACCATCGCAATCGCGGCCAGCCCGGCGCGATCCATCACCGACAGCATCCCGTCGGACCATGTCGCCACCTTGAGCGACCGCAACCGCGCCAGGGTCTTGTTGGTATGCACCAGCGACAGCCCCAGCGCATCGGCCAGATCCTGCTGGCGGAAGGGCAGGGGAACCGTGGCCGTATTCGCCCCCGAACTGCCCAAACCCACCGCCCGCAACCGTTTTTCCACCCGCAAGAAGGCCCATGCGATCCGTTGTGCGGCATCCCGCTGGCCCAAAGTCGCGATAGTTTCCCCCAGAAAATGCTCCTCCACCGCCGCGATCCATGTCAGGTCATAGGCCCGGTTGGGCTGCGCGCGGAACAGGTTCCACAGATCGCTCCGCCGAAAGGCGCACAGCACCATCGGCGTGCTGGCCTCGACCGAATGCTTCATCTCGCCCATCAGGCTGGCTTGCAAGCCAATGAAATCGCCTGGAAAAAGGAAGTTGATCACCTGCCTGCGGCCATTTTCCAGCGTGGTGTAGCGCGTCCCCATCCCGCTGAAGATCGTGTAGATCTGCGGGCTGTTTGACCCTTCCATCAGCACGGTCGTGCCCGCATCCACGCTCAACTCGCCCGATTTGAACTGCATCATGAACTGCACCTCGTCCTCGGTGAAGGGAACGAACAGCGGCTGTTTGCGCAGCGGGCATTTATCGCAGGCAATGGTCATCAGAAAACATCCCTTCCTATGTCACAGATTAATGCGGGCCACGCTGACAGGGCGCATGGTTGGGTTGAAGTGGAGACCAGATGTCACGACCGATTCCCGCCGACCCAACCCCGTTCGGGGCTAAGTCTCGCCCCGCGTCCCGGGGATCGGATGCCGGAAACCCACTTCGCTGCCCCGCCCGATCCCGGTCTTCCGGGCCGGGCCCCCGCCGCAACCGCGATGCGCGTAACTGCCATCCGGATGCGGGCCGCTGATCTGAGGCCACGCTTCAGGTCGACCTGACGACCGCGATCATCCGCACCTAGGAAAACCGACATTGGATCAAACAGGCGGGCGCTGCGCTCCGCCCGATGACGCCATTTTCCAAAAGCGCGGCGATCCCCAGCAAAGAGAGACCCGCATTTTGCAAGAGCCCCTTTTTCATCATGGCATTCCCCGGCGCGCCGTCGCCCTGCACCAGACCCGCGCCTTTGCGCGCGAACCGAAGGAGACGTCCTTGACCCTGCCATGCGACCCCCGCGCCTTCCTCTTGTCCGTGGCTGGTAAAACGCCTTCGCCGCTACATCGGTTCCCCGCCGCGGCACAGGCCGCCTTGGCAAGCATGTCGCAAACCACCCCGCAGCAGATGGAGGCCGGCCAATGAACGTTGTCACCCTGCAAGGCACCCGCTTCACCACGGATGCACACGCATCCTTGCGCCCCTGCCCGATCAACCCCCGCGATGAGGTGACGGCCTATCTCATGCCCCTGCGCGCCTTTGGCATCAGCCTGACAGGCAACCGTGCCGCCGCCGATGATCTGGTGCAGGACACCATCCTGAAAGCCTGGAGCAACATCGAAAAATTCCAGCCCGGCACCAACATGCAGGCATGGCTTTTCACGATCCTGCGCAACACCTTCTATTCCGGCCGCCGCAAGCACCGCCGCGAGGTGCCCGATCCCGAAGGTCTGCACGCCGCCACCCTGTTCGAACTGCCCGCCCATAATGGCAGGCTGGCCTTCCGCGACTTCCACCGCGCCTTCGCGCAACTCTCCATCGAACATCGCGAGGTCCTGATCCTTGTCGGCGCATCGGGCTACTCCACCGAGGAAACCGCCGAACGGATCGGTATCGCCATCGGCACGGTAAAAAGCCGCACCAGCCGCGCCCGCAGACGGCTGGCCGAACTGATGGGGCTGGAGGATGCTGAACCCTTCGCCCCGCTTGCCGATCCGGCCACCCGCGCGGTCATGGGCGGATCGCTGGCCCGTCTCGCCTGACCCTATCCCCTGCGCTTGGGAAAAGGCGCGGGGGGACAGGTCCCGATAAATCCGCGCCGACAGGGAACCGGGCCCACCGCCGCGCGTTAACAGGCCGATGAACGTTCCGGGGCAACGCGCGACAGGTCAGGAAAGGTCAGCCGGTTCAGGCTGGCCCTCCGCAAGCCCTGTCTGCCGCCAAGCCCGGCACCGGGACGCAAGATCACCCCCGGATGCGGGCCTTCTGCCCGCATTCCCCGCAGTCGGCCCTTCGCACAGCGCCGGGCCGGGCTTCACCCCAAACCGAACAGGATCTTCCCATGTCGCTTGTCTCCCTCGTCGTCACACTGATCGTCGTCGGCATTCTTCTCTGGCTCGTGAACACCTACCTGCCGATGGACCGCAAGATCAAAACGATCCTCAACGTCGTCGTCGTGATCTTTGTCATCCTCTGGATCCTGAACGGAACCGGCGTTCTGGGCGGGCTGAATGGCATTACCGTCGGCGGCTGACACGCCGCCCGCTCTGCACGGCACCGCCGCGCTGACCGGGCCGGTCACACTGGCAACGCTTCCCGAAGTCCGGGCCTTTCTTGACGAAAGGCCCGGCTTTTCCGCGTTGGACCTCTCTGCCGTCACCGCGCTGGATACTGCCGGGGCATGGCTCATCGTCACCCGCAGCGTGGCCAAGGGCGCGGAGGTTCCGGTCACCGGGGCCAGCGCTGCGCATGGCCTCCTGCTGCAAACCGTCACCGATGCCTTGCCCGCCCCGCAAAAGCGCACCCGCCGCCGCGCGCATCACCGCGCGGGCGACGAACTGGCGTGGATGGGCGCGGCGGTTAGTGGCTATGGCGCGGTCATCGGTGCCAGCCTCGGCTTTCTGGGCCTCGTCATTGCGCGCCTCGGCAACACGATCCTGCACCCCTCGCGCCTGCGCTTCACGGCCCTTGTCCATCACATGCAGCAGGCCGGGCTCAACGCTCTGCCCATCGTGGCGCTGATGGGTTTCCTCATCGGCATCGTGCTGGCCTTCCAAGGCGCCACACAGCTCAAGCAATTCGGGGCCGAGGTCTTTGTCGTAAACCTCATCGCCGTCTCCATCCTGCGCGAACTGGGCATCCTGCTGACTGCGATCATCGTCGCGGGTCGTTCCGCCTCGGCCTTCACTGCCGCCATCGGATCCATGAAGATGCGCGAAGAGATCGACGCCATGCGCGTCCTCGGCCTTGATCCGATCGAACTCCTCGTGCTGCCGCGCGTGCTGGCGCTGGTCCTGATGCTGCCGCTTCTGGGCTTTGTCGCCAATATGGCCGGGCTTGTGGGCGGCGGGCTGATGGCTTGGATCGATCTTGGCATCTCGCCCGGCATGTTCCGCACGCAACTCCTGATGGATACCGATGTCTCCCACCTGCTCGTCGGCCTGTCCAAGGCCCCGGTCTTTGCGCTGATCATCGGCGTCGTCGGCTGTCATCAGGGGATGCAGGTCAAGGGCGATACGGAATCCTTGGGCCGCCGCACCTCAAGCTCCGTCGTCATCGCAATCTTTCTGGTGATTGTGGTGGATGCGCTGTTCTCGATCTTCTTCGCGATCTGGGGGGTGTGATGGCCGATCCGGACGCCGCCCCGATCATCACCGTCCGCAACCTCACCAACCGTTTTGGCAAAACGGTGGTGCACAAGGGCCTGAACCTCGATGTCCGCAGGGGCGAGGTGCTGGGCGTTGTCGGCGCCTCCGGCAGCGGCAAATCGGTGCTCTTGCGCACCATCGTGGGCCTGCAAACCCCGGCCGAGGGCAAGATCACCGTTCTCGGCACAGACGTCCTCACCGCGCAGGGCCGCGACCTGCGCGCGGTGCAAAACCGCTGGGGCGTGATGTTCCAAGACGGCGCGCTCTTCTCCTCGCTCACCGTGCGCGAGAATGTCGCCGCCCCCATGCGCGAATTGCTGGGGATCGATGCAGAGACCCGCGACGCGCTGGCCGATCTGCGCATCGCCATGGTGGGCCTCAAACCGCAGGCGGGCGATCTTTACCCCTCCGATCTGTCGGGCGGCATGCGCAAACGGGCAGGTCTTGCCCGCGCCTTGTCGCTCGATCCGGAAATCCTGTTCCTTGATGAGCCCACCGCCGGCCTCGATCCCATCGGCGCCTCGGAATTCGACGCCCTGATCATCGCCTTGCAAAAGGCGCTGGGCCTCACGGTCTTTCTCGTCACCCATGATCTCGACACGCTGCACGCCACCTGCGACCGCATCGCCGTGCTGTCGGAAAAGAAGGTTCTGGTGACCGGCACCATGGCCGAAATGCTGCAGGTCGAAGACCCTTGGGTGCATTCCTATTTTCACGGGCCCCGCGCCCATGCCGCGCTGCAGGCGCAGGGGGCGATCTGATGGAAACACGCGCGCGCTACATTCTCGTGGGCACCTTCACCCTGTTCAGCTTGCTAGCCGCTTTGGGCTTCATCCTCTGGCTCGCCAAGGTCGAAATCGACCGCACCTTCGCGCAATACGACATCCTCTTCGATACCGTGGCAGGCTTGGGTCAGGCCAGCGCCGTGCGCTACAACGGGGTGGATGTGGGCAAGGTGCTGACCATCGAGCTTGACCGGGCCAATCCCGCCCTCGTTCGCGTTCGGATCGAGGTTTTCGCCTCCACCCCCATTCGCACCGACACGATGGCAACCCTCGCCTCGCAGGGCGTCACCGGCGTCTCATTCGTCGCGCTCGAAGGTGGGCAGGCCGATTCTGCTGCCATCATCGCCGACCCCCCCGCCGATGTGCCTGTCATCCCGTCCGAACCTTCCGTCGTTCAGGGCCTGATCACCGATGCGCCCGACCTGCTGGCCGAGGCCATTGCCCTAATGGAAGACATCCGCAACTTCACCACCCCGGAAAACAGCGCCGCCATCACGGAAATTCTGAAGAATGTCGAAACCGCCACCGCCCGGATCGACAGCATGGCCGCCCGGACCGACAGCGTCATGGCCAAGGCCGAGGCAACGCTGACCCGCGCCGATGCCGCGCTGGTGCAGGCGGAGCAGGCCTTCGCCAGCGCCAATACCGTGATCGGGGATGATATCCCCGAAGTCATGAAGGCCCTCAAGGCCACCATGGCCGATATCCGCCGCTCGGCGTCGGGGCTGGCAGATTTCACAAACACCGGCCTGCCAAGGTTCAGCACCCTCGCGCAAGAGGCGCGCACTATGGTTGGCAGCATCCGAGCCCTGTCAGACCGCGTCGCCAGCGACCCCGCACGCTTCCTTCTCGGCAACCAGACCCCGGCATACAGGAATTGATCCCCATGTCCCCCTTTCGCGCTGCGCTTCTTTCGCTTGTTCTTTTGTCGGGCTGCGGTGCCCTTGGCGCCGTCTCGGATGCCAGCGCGCCGCTGGATGCCTATACGCTCACCCCCTATGCGCCGGGGGTGATCCCGTCCTTGGGGCGGACGCATCTTGTGGTGGAACTGCCCACATCCGGCGGGGCCTTGGCAACCGACCGCATCCTCATCAAGCCCGTCCCCTATCAGGCGCAATACCTCCCCGATGGCCGCTGGTCCGAACCGACGCCCGCGCTCTTGCAATCCCTGCTCGTCGCCTCGTTCCAGAACGCGGGCGGTTTCCGCCTTGTCGGGCGCACCGGGGCAGGCTTGATGCCCGATTACACCCTGATGACGGAAATTCAGTCCTTTCAGGCCGAACCCGCAGGACCCGCGTCCGAACCTCTGGTGATCCGCATTGCGCTGATGATGACCATCATCCGCGAATCCGACCGCCAGATCATCGCCGCGCGCCCCTTCACCGCATCGGTCAGCATCGCCTCGGACGACACAGCCGCCGTTGTCGCGGGCTTTGACAGCGCCTTGCAAACCCTACTGCGCGAGGCCGTGCAATGGACCAACGGGCAGACGCCGTGATCCCGCCCGACCGCGCCCACTGCCCATATGATACCCCTATCGCGCCCCCATCGCGCCACGCTCTTATCCGACTGTCCTGCCAACAGTGAAAACCTTGCCCCTGCGCGGAAAATCCGGCAACGATGCCGCCGTGCAGGTGAAGTCCGTGTCAGGGAGAGAGTCTATGATCAATCCGGTTCTGTTGTGCGGTGGATCGGGCACCCGTCTCTGGCCCCTGTCGCGCAAGAGCTTTCCCAAGCAATTCACCCGCCTGATCGGGGATGAAAGCCTGTTTCAGGCCTCTGCCCGCCGCCTTGCGGGCGATGGCTTCGCCGCGCCCGTGGTCATCACCGGATCCGATTACCGCTTCATCGTGACCGAACAGTTGCAAGCCGTAGGCATTGACCCCGGCCCTGTGCTGATCGAACCCGAAGGCCGCAACACCGCCCCCGCCGTGCTGGCCGCCGCCCTGCATTTGGCCAAGTCCGACCCGCAGGCGCTTATGCTGGTTGCGCCCTCTGATCACGTCGTCCCCGATGCAGCCGCCTTCCGCGCCGCCGTCATGGCAGGCAAGGCCGCCGCGGAATCCGGCCGCATCGTTACCTTCGGCATCCGCCCCACCCGCGCGGAAACCGGCTATGGCTGGCTGGAACTCACCGGCCCCGCAGCCGATGGCGTGCCGGTCGATCTGGCCCGCTTCGTGGAAAAACCAAAGCGCGACGCGGCAGAAGCCATGCTCGCCTCGGGAAATTTCCTGTGGAATGCGGGCATCTTCCTCTTTACCGCCGCCACCATGATCGCGGCCTTCCGCGCCCACGCGCCGGGCCTGCTCGCTCCTGTCGGGGCCGCCGTCGATGCCGCCCGCGCCGATCTGGGCTTCCTCAGGCTGGACGAAGCCGCCTGGCGCGGGGCCGAGGCGATTTCCATCGACTATGCCGTGATGGAACGCGCGGGCAATCTGGTGGCCGTGCCCTTTGGCTCGGGCTGGTCCGATCTGGGCGGCTGGGATGCCGTGGCCACGGAAATGGGGGCCGATCTGCGCGGTAACGCGCTTGGCGGCAATGCCGTGGCGATCGATTGCGACAACACGCTCCTGCGCGCCGAAGAGCCCGGCGTCGAACTCGTGGGCATCGGTCTGACCAACATCATCGCCATCGCCACCGGCGATGCGGTGCTCGTGGCCGACAAATCCCGCGCGCAGGATGTCAAACGCGCGGTCGAGGTGCTGCAGGCCAAGGGCGCCAAACAGGCCGAAGCCTTCGCCCGCGACCACCGCCCTTGGGGCTGGTTCGAAACGCTGGCCCTGTCAGACCGCTTTCAGGTCAAGCGCATCGTCGTCAAACCCGGCGCGGCCCTGTCGCTGCAATCGCACATGCACCGGTCCGAACACTGGATCGTCGTCTCCGGCACCGCACGCGTGACGGTAGATGACATGGTCAAGCTGGTGGGTGAAAACCAGTCGGTCTACATCCCCCTCGGGGCCAAGCACCGGATGGAAAACCCCGGCAAGGTGCCCATGGTGCTGATCGAAGTACAGACCGGCACCTATCTGGGCGAGGATGACATCATCCGTTACGAAGACGTCTACGCCCGTGGTCAGGGGGCCAAAGGCTAGCCGCCCGCGCCCGCCCATCAGACGTCCCGGGTCACGCCCGGGACGGGGGCAGCTTAACCTTACCCCTGCGCCCAAAGCCCGTCATAGACCGCGCGAATCCCCGCCACCTCACGCTCAACGCTGAACAGGCGCACCGCACGCTCCCGCGCCGCCGCGGCCAGCGCCGCATGCCGCGCCGGATCGGACAGCAGCGCCACCGCCGCCTCGGCCGCACCTTCGGCATCCTCCAGCGGCAGGATGAGCCCGGCCTGATCATTGCCGCCCGCTCGGCCTGCAAACTCGGCGAAATGCCCGGTTTGGCTCGCGATGATCGGCACGCCGCAGGCCATCGCCTCGATCGGCGTCACGCCATAGCCTTCATAGCGGGGCAAGGCCATCAGCAGGCGGCACCCCTGCATCAACGCGGGCATCCGCTCTGCCGCTACCTCGCCGGGAAAGAGGATACGGCCCTCCAGCCCCGCCGCTGCCACCTCGGCCTTCAGCCGGGCGAGAAAGGCCTCATCCCCGCCCTTGGCCATCCCCGCCACCACCGCAACCGCACCCGGCAACCGGGGCAGGGCGCGCATCATCGCCTGCACGAACAGGTCCGTCCCCTTTTCCGGCCGGATTCGCCCCACCGTCAGGATGCCGTAGTCACCCGGAAACCCCGTCGCCGCCCATGCCGCCGCCCGATCCGCTGCGGGGGCAAAGCGCTCCACATCCACCCCATGCGGCACCACCGCCCGCACGCCGGGCACGAAGCCCGCCGCCGCCTCGGTCGTCGCGATCACCGCATCCATCCGGGAAATCAGCCAGCGCGGCCATGCCGAATGGCGGCGCTGTGCGGCGGATGTGAACACGATCCGCACCGGCAACCGCAGCACATCCCGCGCGAACAGCGCCAGTTGCATTTCCGGGTTGCGCCGCACATGCCAGATGGAAAAGGCCCGCCCCGCAGGCCGCACCCGCGCCATCGCCAGCGCCTTCCGCCGCGTCACAGGTGCAGGGCAGCCGGGCAGGGGATAGCCCACCAGCACCGTCCTCAAGTCGCGCCCCTGTCCAGCCAGCACCGCGGCAGCCGTGGCCGACACCCCGGTAAAGCGGGGGTTGAGGTTGGTGACATAAACCTCGGCGGCCCCCTCATCCCTGCGGTCATCGGCCATGCGGCGTCCCTCTGCTGCGCGCCCCATAGACCCCGCCTGATGCGCCCCTGTCAACGCAGCCGTGCCGTTGCGTCCCCCCTGCCACAAACAGCACGCCGCGATCCTTGTTCCCCTCCGCGCAGCGGGATATATCCCAGCCTCTTGGGGGATGTCCCCGATGCTGCAGGCAGGCATGGCCACCACAGAAAGCAGAAAGACGCGGCTCGGCCATTGGCTGACGGATTGCCTCATCCGGGGGGCGATCTGGCTGATGCTGCGCCTGCCCTTCGACGCCCGCCGCCGCCTTGCCGCCTTTCTGATGACCCGCGTTGTCGCCCCCATCGGCGGCTATCGCGCGCGCATCCGCGAAAACCTCGCCCTCATCCGCCCCGACCTGACCGAGGCCGAGGTGCGCCAGATGGAACTCGCCGTTCCCCGCAGCATCGGCCGCACGTTGGCCGAGTTGTATTCCGGCCCCGATTTCGTCGCCCGCGTGGCGCGTGAACCCCTGCAAGGCGCAGGTGTCGCAGCCCTGGAAGAGGCGCATCGCACCCGCCGCCCCGTCCTTCTGGTGACCGGGCATTTGGGCAATTACGATGCCATCCGTGGCGGTCTGATCGCGCGCGGCTACCGCGTGGGCGGTCTCTACCGCCCGATGGACAACGCCTTTTTCAACGAACATTACGTCGCTGCCATCTCGCGCATTGGCACGCCGCTGTTTCCGCGTGGCCGCAAGGGTCTGGCGGACATGCTGCGCTTTCTCAAGGGTGGCGGCATGGTGGGCGTGGTGCTGGATCAGGCGATGGGCGATGGTGCGATGCTGCGCTTCTTCGGCAAGCCCGCGCTGACCTCGCTCTCGCCCGCCGAAATGGCCCTGCGCTATGATGCGCTGATCCTGCCCACCTATGGCATCCGCCGCCCCGATGGCGGGTTCGACATGATTGTCGAGGCCCCGATCCCGCACAGCACCGCGGAAGAGATGACACAGGCCCTGAACAACAGCCTAGAGGCGCAGGTCCGCGCCCATATGGACCAATGGCTCTGGACGCATCGCCGCTGGAAGATGGGCAACCGCACCGGCTGACGGGTCAGTCCTCGGGAAGATAGGACAGGATCGCCGCCGCCGTCGC
>PNND01000434.1 GCA_013824045.1 Rhodobacter sp.
CAGGTCGGCGGGGGTGGGGTCGGGGGCCTTGCCCGCCCAGACGATCACGTTGCGCCCGGTCTTTTGTGCAAGGGTGGCGGCGCGGGCGGGGGTTTTGGCAAAGATCAGCGGGCGGTGGCGGCCGAAGGTCTGTTGCAGATGGCGGCGTTTCCACAGCCGCATGCCGAGCGCAACGTGACCGCCGCGATCGGCGCGCCAGCAGCGCGCATCGGCCTCCAGCTGATCCACCGCCTCTTCAAAGCTGCACAGACGGTTGCGGCAGGGATCATACCAGGTGGGTGCAAGGATCATGGCGCCCGCGAAAAGCTGCCCGCGGGTAAGCGTGCGGCGGCGGCGGGGGATGGGCTGTTCATCCTGCGTCAGCCCCCAGCCAGCATAGAAGGGCTGGCCAAAGACGCGCGGGCGGTGCCCGGCGAGGATCGCCTCAAACCCCATCTGCGAGGAGACGGTATAGACAGCGATGGCCCCTTCGAGCAGTTTCCACGGCGAGACCGCGTCGGTGATCAAGGTCACCGACGCGGGCAGGGCGGCCGGGTCGAAATGCCCCGGGCGCAGGCCAAGCCGGGTTTCGGGATGCGCCTTGATCAGAAGGCGCGCGCCGGGGTGTTCCTCCATCGCGGTGGCGAGCATGGTCTGGAATGTGGCCGCCGAGGCGCCCGAAAAGCGGATGGAGGCATCGTTGCGCGTCTGATCGATCAGCAGCACATAGCCGGGAGGTGGTGGCGGCAGAGCGGGATCGTGGATGTTGTATTTCGACAAGTCCGATGCGATCAGCCGGGCAATCCCGTCACGCGCGCGGGCAAGTAGGTTCGAATCGTCCAACGGATTGGTGGTGAGGTGCTGTTCCAGAAGCGAAGGCGCGCTGGCATCGAAGTGCAATCCGAGCGGGTCGATCAGCAGGCCAAGGGGCGCGTCGCCCTGACGGCCCGGACGGAGCGAGCGCAGGAAGGCATCCTCGACCCGGATCAGCGGTGCGTTGCGGCGGGCGGCGGCGGCTTCGCCCCGGGCGGCGGTGGGCGAACGGCCCCAGACCACCACGCCCTCGCCCGGGCGTGGCAGGCCGGGGATCAGATCATGCCCGGCAGCGGCCAGAATGCGGCGCAGCGCAGGGTTGAAGAAGCCGCCGTTCAGAAAGCGAAGCCGCCGGGGAATGGCCCCGGCGGTGGGTTCGCTGTCGTTGGCCGGACCGGCCATTGCAGATCAGTTGCCGCTGGCGCTGGCAAGCGAGTTCGCCGCAGAGGCCGTGCCGGTGACTGCGCCGATGGTCTTTTGCCACTGCACATAGGGGGCCTCGGTCACATAGACGGTGTCGCCATCGCGGATCAGGAAATCGCGCGCCTCAAACATGCCGGTGGGCTGGGTCAGATCCAGCACATAGATCATGCGTTGCGCCCCGGTCAGATCGTTGCGACCCAGCACGGCATTAGCGATTTCCGCCGGTTCGTTGCGGAACACGAAAACGCCGGTCGGATCGGCCAGACTGGTGTTCAGACCGCCCACGATGGCCAGCGCCTCGATCGCGGAGAGGTTCTGGCTTTCGAACGGCACGCGGTTCTGCGCCCCGGTGGCCCCGAGGGCGACAAAGGCGCGGGTGTCTTCCTCGATCACGATCTGGTCGCCCGCGCGGAGCGCGATGTCGAGTTGCGGGTTTTCGTAAAGATCAAGCAGCCAGACCTTGCCGGTCTGACCATTGCGGGTGACGCGCACGATGGCGGTTTCCGGATCGATGGTCACGCCCCCGGCGCGGGCCACCATTGACGACAAAGTCCGGGTGGGCCGTTCAATCGGGTATACGCCCTGCGCCCCCGCCGAACCCGAAATGGTGACGGTCGATCCATCTCCGGCGACACGCTGCACGATGACCTGCGGGTCGGGCGTCTGGGGATCGAGCTTCTTGGCGATTTCGATGCGCAGGTCTTCGGGCGAGGCCCCGGCGGCGCGCACGCGGCCAGCATAGGGAATGAAGATGAAGCCTTCGCCATCGACCTGCAATTCGGAGAGCTGCGACAGGCGCTGCCCGGAATTGCCAAGGAGCGGGTCATCCTTGACGTTTTCATAGACGGTGATGGTCAGACGGTCACCCGCCGAGATCACGTCAGACCCGATGCGCCCGGCCGACAGGAAGCTGCCGGAAAAGCCCAACGAGGGCGTCACAGCGGTGGCTTTTGCGACGCGGCTGTTGACCGTGACGACAAAAGCATCGCCTTCGCGCAGGACGGAGCCTGCGAAAATCTCTTTCTTGTTCGGGCCAGTTCTGGGCAGGCCGCAAGCCGCGACCGCGCCAACAAGAACGACAAGGGCCGCGGCGCGTGCCCCTTTGGATACCAACATCTTCACTGCTCGGGCTCCTTAAGTGGAGTTTGCCTCAAGTTTTGCCTGTAACTCTACACAGGGATGGGGGAATTTGACAAACACTCTGTGCGTGGATCAATCCGCAGGGTGCAACTGTTGCCGATGCGCCGCGTTTCCCAGACGCAGGGCATCATAGGGATCGTCGATGGAAAGCATCATGTCGGTGACGTGGCGCAGCAATTCGCGGCGCCCGCGGGCCGAGTAGAAGCCGCCCGGCACCTGAGAGGTTTCCAGAAGATAGCGCCGGAAATCGCGATAGGCGCGCAGGTCGGGACGTGTCGGCTGGGCAAAGAAATCAGGTAGGGGCTGGGAGGAGACGAATTCGGGTTTGGCATAGACCGCCTCGCCGAAGGTGCGCAGCGGCAGACCGCGCCAGAGCACCTGTTGACCTGCGGTGGAGTTCACCGTCACCGCCGAGCGTGTAAGGTTCAAAAGCGGCCCAAGTTTGCCGCCGGGTATGAAATGCACCCGGTCGGACACGCCATGGGCGGCGGCCAGACGGTTGATTTCGGCGCGCAGGGGCACCCGGCCATCTTCCAGCGGATGCGCCTTGAACACCAGATGGTGGTGCGGCGGTGCACCGGCGGCGAAGCCCTCCATCACCACGGCGAGGAATTCCGTCATCGACCGGAAGGGCGAATGGGTGCGGAAACTGGCGTCGTGTTCCAGTTGCAGCAGGACGAGGTGAAAGGGGTGGCCGCTTTGGCGGATGGCGGCGGTCTTGAAGATGCGTTCCCAGCGGTGGAAGGGCTGGGCGATCAGGCGGCGGAGGTGGAGCTTGGCCTCTTGCCAGACGGTCAGGGCGCGGTGCGGGCGAAAGCGGGGATAGCTGCCGCTGCCCGCAAAGACGAACCAATGATAGAGTGCGCCCCAGAAGATGTGCTGGCGCATGTCGCCCCAGGAGGTAGGGGCGTCTGGCTGATCAGAGGTGGACTGTGCAAGGGCCGCGCGCATGTCGGCGACATCCAGTCGCATCAGGCGGGAATGGCCGTTCGAGCCGCCGCGTTCGTAGGTGACCCAATAGGGGCGAAGATAGCCTTCTTCGAAGACGTGCAGCGTCAGCCCCCGCGCGCGGGCGGCAGCAACGGCGGTAGCATGAATCGGGCGGGTGTCACCGTAGAGGACGACATCGGTGATGGCATGCTGCTCAAGCAGGGTGTCGAGCGTGACGGGCCAATCCTCGGGCGTGCCGCGATAGGGGATGAAGCTGGATCGGTCGGGCCAGAAAGCCTGATCCCCGCGATTGAAGCCCACGCGGTGAACCTGTGACCCCGCCGCGCGCAACATCGCGCCCAGACGGTGAAAGAACGGGCCATGCGGCCCTTGCAGAAAGAGGAAATTGCGGCTGTCGCCGGATACTCGCATCTTGCGCCCCACTGGACGGCCCCCTTGCGCCACCGAAACAAACCTGCGGTCAAGATAGGCTGAAATCGTTACATCTGCCAGTCTGGCCGAGGCTGAGGGCAAAATTAGGGCAGCGCGGGACGGATTGCCGTGGGCGGCGGGCGGGGCTAGGTCTTAGCCCAAGGATCAGAAGGAGATGGGTGTCATGTTCACCGGGATTGTCACCGATATCGGCGAAGTGCTGGAGACGGAGCGCCGCGGCGACCTGCGCGCGCGGATCGGGACGGGCTATGATGTTGGGGGCATCGATATCGGGGCGTCGATTGCCTGCGACGGGGTGTGCCTGACGGTGATCGCCTTGGGCAGCGCGCCGCGCGGGTGGTTTGATGTGGAGATCAGCGCGGAGTCACTGTCGAAAACCAATCTCGACACATGGGTTCCGGGCAAGCGGATCAATCTGGAACGCGCGCTGAAAGTGGGGGATGAACTGGGCGGGCATATCGTATCGGGCCATATCGATGGCATCGCCGAGGTGATCCGCGTCACTCCGGAGGGCGATTCCAAACGGGTGACGCTGCGCGCGCCCCATGCGCTTGCCGGGTTCATCGCGCCGAAGGGATCGGTGGCGTTGAACGGCACGTCGCTGACGGTGAACGAGGTGGAGGGGGTGGAATTCGGGATCAACTTCATCCCGCATACGCAAAAGGCCACGACCTGGGGCACGGTGGCCGTGGGGGACCGGGTCAATCTGGAGGTGGATACGATGGCGCGCTATGTGGCCCGACTGCGGGACTGGGGGCAGTGAGGGCCTGATTTTTCGCAGAAAAATCGTTGGCCCGGTTGGAGTGAAATCGAAGCTTTGGCGAATTTTCTGCGAAAATTCGAGCGGCCTATAGGGCCGCTTGGCGCGTGCACAGCGGATGTGCGGCGGCTGGGCACTGGCCTTTGGATGCGGCGCGCGCTAGGACATGGCCCAAAGCTGCAAGGGCGTGACGCGCATGAGCGAGACCAAGACAGATTATTCGGATGCCATCTCTTCGACTGAGGAGATCATCGAGGATGCCCGCAACGGGCGCATGTTCATTCTGGTGGACCATGAGGACCGCGAGAATGAGGGGGATCTGGTGATCCCCGCGCAGATGTGTACGCCGTCGGCGGTGAATTTCATGGCCACCCATGGGCGCGGGCTGATCTGTCTGGCGCTTCCGGCGGCGCGGATCGAGGCGCTGGGGTTGCCATTGATGAGCCCCAAGAATTCCAGCCGCCATGAGACGGCCTTTACCCTGTCGATCGAAGCGCGCGAAGGCGTGACCACGGGTATTTCGGCGGCGGATCGGGCGCGGACGGTGTCTGTTGCCATTGATCCTACCAAAGGCGCGGCGGATATCGCGACGCCGGGGCATGTGTTCCCGCTGCGCGCGCGGGATGGCGGCGTGCTGGTGCGCGCGGGCCATACCGAGGCAGCGGTGGATGTGAGCCGGTTGGCGGGGCTGAATCCGTCAGGCGTGATCTGTGAAATCATGAATGATGACGGCACGATGGCGCGGCTGCCCGATCTGGTGTCTTTCGCGCAGCGGCACGGGCTGAAGATCGGCACGATCAGCGACCTGATCGCCTATCGGCGGCGGCATGACAATCTGGTTAATGAAAAGGCGGTCAAGGCCGTGCAGTCGGTGCATGGCGGCGACTGGCTGATGCGCATCTTTGCCGATGAAATGCAGGGTGCCGAGCATGTGGTGCTGACCAAGGGCGATCTGACGGGTGAGGCGCCGGTGCTGGTGCGGGTGCATTCGCTCAACCCGCTGGAGGATGTGCTGGGTGTGGGTGGCGCGGGCGATCTGCCTGCTGCGATGCGCTTGATTGCAGCCGAGGGGCGTGGGGTCGTGGTTCTGTTGCGGGATACGACGATGAAGATGGTCGAGGGCGGCGAGCATTCGCCGCAGACCTTGCGCCAATACGGGCTGGGGGCGCAGATCCTGTCGGCGCTGGGCCTGTCGCAGATCACGTGGTGACGAATTCGGTGGCGCCGAGGGTGGTGGGGCTTGAGGCTTATGGCCTGTCCATCGCCGGAACGCGGCCGCTGCGGGAGATGTGAGCCATGGCTGTATCCGAGACGCATTACACGCTGGCGCTGCCCAGCTTTGACAAGCCGGTCAGGCTGTTGATCGTGGTGGCGCCCTATTACAAGGACATCGCCGACAATCTGGTGGCGGGGGCAAAGGCGACGGCGGCGGCCTGCGGGGCCGAGGTTGAGGTGGTGGAAGTGCCCGGCGCGCTGGAGGTGCCCACGGCGATTGCCATGGCAGAGCGGCTGGCGAAATATGATGGCTATGTGGCGCTGGGTTGCGTTATCCGGGGCGAGACGACGCATTATGACACGGTTTGCAATGACTCGAGCCGGGCGATCAGCCTGCTGGGGTTGCAGGGCGCGGCCATCGGCAATGGCATCTTGACGGTGGAGAACCGGGCGCAGGCCGTGGTGCGGGCCGATCCGGCGGGGCAGAACAAAGGGGGCGGGGCGGCAGCGGCGGCCTTGCATCTGATCGCGCTTTCGCGCAACTGGGCCGGCCAGACCAAGGGGATCGGATTCCGGGCATGACCGCGCCTGACAAGAAGCAGATGAAATCGGCGTCACGGCTGTTTGCCGTGCAGGCGCTGTTCCAGATGGAATCATCGGGACAGACCGTGGAGAAGATCGTACGCGAGTTCGAATCGCATCGCTTTGGCGAGGTGTTCGACGACGTGGAGATGGCCGAGGGCGACCCCGCGCATTTCCGCAAGGTCGTGGATGGCGCGGTGAACTGGCAGGCCAAGATCGACCAGATGACCGACCGCGCGCTGGTGGCGAAATGGCCGATCGACCGGATCGATCCGGTGATCCGCGCGCTGTTCCGCGCGGCGGGGGCGGAACTTGTGTCGATGGAGACGCCGCCCAAAGTGGTGATCAATGAATATGTCGATGTGGCGAAGGCCTTTTTCCCCGAGGGGAAGGAGGCGAAATTCGTCAATGCCGTACTGGACCACATGGCGCGCGAGGAAAAACCTGCGGCCTTCTGACGCTTTTTCGGGCGGAAATGCGCGCATTGGCCGTGATTGCCCGGGGTGCGGCAAATTTGGGCTGGAAGTGGCGCGGCGAGGGGCTAGGCTTCTTATAAGAGCAATAGGAGCGCCCCATGCCGAAACTCATCCGTTTGTACATCCAGAGCGTCGCCATCGGTTTTGGCCTGTCGGTCGTGTTTCTGGGTGGGCTGACCTGGATGGATGTGGCCGGTTTGCGCGGGCTGATCTTCGGGTCGTCTTCGGGATATCTGGCGGCGGTGATGCTGATCATGTTCAACGGCGTGTTCTTTGGCGGTGTGCAATTCGCCATCTCCATCATGCGCATGGCCGAGGATGACGAGACGCCGCGCGGCGGTCTGCGCCAGCATCTGGTGCCGATCCCGGTGCGGGTGGAGCAACGCTCGCAGCACGTCAAGCGCGGCCAACGCTGAGGCGACGGGGGCTTTCGGGCGGCGGTTGTGCGGCGCGCTCGGCAACTGTCCCAACGTTGGGCGTGAAACCGATCTTCTGCCTTTATGCCGTCCTTTGTATCGAACCCCAAAGGCGCGCCATAGCGCGCCTTTTTTGCATTTGCCGGGAATAAGTGGCGGGCCCGCAGCAGCCGTGGATGGCATGGTTTCCCGAGAGCCAGAGGTCTCAGGTGGGAGCCAGGTAGCAGGACCAGGATCCTGTCAGAGCCAGCCCCCATTCGTTTGCTTATCGGCCACTGGAAAAGAGCCTCACACGCGAAGAGCAGCACCCGCCATCTTCAGACTTAGGCGCGGCGGGGCGGCGGGGCAAGGGCCGAGTTCAGAATGTGGGTCTTTGGGCAAGGAATGGACGGGCGGGACATCTTGCAAGATGTTCACGATTGGTTCATGTTTTCCCTATGGACATGCAGACTGAACCTCTTTCCCTTCTGCCCGGTCAGCGCCTGCAGCGCGGGGTGTGCCGTGGCCTGCTGGCGATGGATTTCGTGACAGTCGAGGAATTGGTGCCCGCGCCGGGGCTGCGGGTGGATGTGATGGCGGTCGGGCCGAAGGGTGAGATCTGGGTGGTGGAATGCAAGTCGGGCCGGGCGGATTACCGGGCTGACCGGAAATGGCAGGGCTATCTGGAATGGTGCGATCGGTTCTTCTGGGCGGTGGATGCGGATTTTCCGGTGGATTTGCTGCCGGAAGGCACGGGGCTGATCTTGGCCGATCCCTATGATGCAGAGATTCTGCGGATCGGGCCAGAGGCTCCGATGGCCCCGGCACGACGCAAGGTGATGATGCAGAAGTTCGCCCGCCACGCGGCGTTGCGCCTGCAATCGCTGCGCGATCCGGGCGCGGGGGTCATGTGGTAGGGGCCTAGCGGCGACCGGGTTTGCCCTTGGCCAGACCAGAGCCGATGGCGCGGGCGGCCTCGGCCGCGGCGCGGAGCTCTTCGGCGATTTCCTCGGCCTCTTCGGGATCGAAATCCAGCGGCAGTTCAATGCCGCCATCGGCTTCGATATAGATGCGGACCATCCCCAAATCGGTGGGACCGATCTGGATATTGGCGGCGATGTCGCTTTGCTTGTCGATGCCCATGGGAGGCCCCCTTGTTGCGTTGCCCTGCATCGGCCTAGCGCGGGATGCTGGGCGTGGCAAGGTGTGGTGAGGGGTGCGGAAGAGGGGGAATGAGCCTCTTGCAATCCCGAAACGGGGGGGATAAACGCCCACGAGAGCGCCGACGTAGCTCAGTTGGTTAGAGCACTAGATTGTGGATCTAGGGGTCCCCCGTTCGAGCCGGGGCGTCGGTACCATCCTTCCCTATCGTTCTGGCGCTTGATCGCGCGCCCTGTGTCAGAGGCGCAGGATTTTACCCTGCAAGGGCCTGATCCAGATCGCGGATCAGATCATCGGCGGCCTCCAGCCCGATGGACAGCCGGAAGCCACCATCGCCTGCATAGCTGCGATAATCGGCCAACTGATCGGGGGTCAGCGCATAGCTGCCCTGCATCATGTCGGCGGTATCCAGCATCACGATGATGCTGCGCTGATGGCCAAGGGAAAAGGCATAGTGCAGGACGCGCAGGCGTGCCGCCAATTGGCGGGCCATGGCGGCGGGATCGGCGGTCTGGAAGAAGATCATGCCGCCCGGTATGGCCATTTGCCGCGCAGCAAGAGCGTGTTGTGGGTGCGAAGGAAGGCCGGGATAGATGACGCGTGTGACCTTGGGGTGGGTTTCAAGGAACGTGGCCACCTGCTGCGCGGAAGTGGCGATCTGGCGCATGCGGGGGAACAACGTGTCGATCCCGCGCAGGATCAGCCAGGCATTCATCGCGGGCATGGCCGCGCCCAGATAGACGCCCGCCCGGCCCCGCGTCCGGGCGATCAGATCCTTGCGTCCCGCCACGATGCCTCCGAGCGCATCGCCGTGACCGTTGATGAATTTGGTCAAGGAGTGAATGACGAGATCCACGCCGAGGGTGATCGGTAGGGTGGCGACGGGTGTGGCAAGCGTGCTGTCAACCGACACCAGCGCGCCATGGGCGTGGGCGATCTGCGCAACCTGTTTCAGATCGGTCAGGCGCAGGATGGGGTTGCAGGGGCTTTCGCAATGCACCAGCCGGGTGTTGGGGCGCAGCGCTGCCTGCAGCGCATCGGGGCGGGAAAGGTTGACAGGCGTCACCTCGATGCCGAAATCGGGCAGGATGGCACGGGCAAGCTCTGCGGCGCCGGCATAGGTCACGTCGCTGATGATCAGATGGTCGCCCTGTTTCAGCAGGGTCAGAAAGGTGCCTGCGATCGCGGCCACGCCAGTGGCGAAGGCAACGGCATCTTCGGCCCCTTCCAGCGCGGCCATGCGGGTTTCCAGCGCGCGCACCGTGGGGTTGAGCCAGCGTGCGTAGGTAAAGGGTTCTTGCGTGATATCGGTCAGACCTGCGGCAGAGAAGGCCCCTTCGCCGGGGGTCACCAGATTGTTCACCGACATCGAGATGTTGGGCTGGATGGCCCCGGTGACAGGATCAACGATCAGGCCCGCATCCAGAGCCAGCGTTTCTGGCAACGCGGTAGCGGGCAGCATCGGCGGCGTAAGCCTTTTTTGCGTCATGTGCGGGCCCTCTGCCGATACGCTGCGGTTCATTTGGGAGATGTCACGGCCTGCAGGCTGTTTCCAGCCTGAACTTTGGCGCAAGTGCCATGCGAGGGCGCGGGGCCGCATCTGGTGCTGACTGCTTGCCTGCGTCTGCCCTGCGGGATTGCCCAAGCCTGGTCAACCAGGGTGAAGGCACATAGGTGCCATCTGATTGGATCGGGTTTCTGGCAGGGGCTTGGCAACCCCTGCCGGCCGGAGTTTCAGCCGTCGATCTGGGCACCCATCAGTGCGATGGCCTGCTGGTAGACGGTGGCGGCGTTCCATTCCTCGATCACGGCGAAGTTCGGCTCTCCCTGCTGATAGCCCGCGCCGGGGCGCCAGCCCTTTTGCCGCAGGAAATTGGCCGTGGAGGCCATGGCATCGACCAGATCGGTCAGATCGACGCGCCCGTCGCCATTGCCATCAACACCGTAGGTCAGTGCATTGCCGGGCAGAAACTGTGTATGGCCCAGTTCACCATGCTTTGCGCCACGGGTTTGCGGGCTGATGGCACCTGAATCGACCAGCTTCAGCGCCCCGATCAGGTGCGGTGTGAAGAAATCCGAACGGCGGCAGTCATAGGCCAGTGTCGCGATGGCTGAGACGACATTGGTATCGCCCATGAAATTGCCAAAGCCTGTTTCCATGCCGTGAATGGCGATCAGAACGCCAGCTGGCACGCCGTATTGGCGTTCGAGGGCGGCGTAGAAATCGGCATTCTGCGCCTTGCGCTTGCGGCCCTGCGCGATGATGGTATTGGCGCCGCGCACCTCAAGGAACTTTTCCAGACTGAAGCGAAAGCTTTTCTGGTTGCGGTCGGCCCCGATGGTGGCCTGCGAGTAGCTGGTGGCCATCAGCGCCTCTATCCCCTTGCGGCCGACACCTGCGGCCTCGGCCTCGGCGGCCATGGCGGGTTTCCACGCCTCATACTGGCCGCCGGTATCCGAGCAGGGGGCCGCAACGGCAAGGCCGGGAAGCAGGGTGAAAAGCGAAAGGAAAAGCGAGCGGGAAAAAAGAGGTTTGCGCGGGCAGGTCATGGGGCACCGTGAAAAAGGACTGTCGCGCGGCAGGATATGCAAGCCGTGCCACGACGCAAGCAATCTTGGTGCTGAGCGGGATTTCGTGCGCATCCCAAGGCCGGTGACGCGAAAAGCTGCGGCGCTGGCGCAGCGGACTTTTGCAATCTGGCGGGGAAACGTGGCAGCCCGTAGGGGAGTCGAACCCCTCTTCCCAGGTTGAAAACCTGGTGTCCTAACCGATAGACGAACGGGCCACGGCGTTTGGTGGGGGCGGTCTAGCGAAGGGCAAACCCTTGTGCAAGAGGAAAAGTGTGGTGAGTGGGCATGGTGGCTTTTCGGGTTTTCCCCGCGACGGTGGACGGGCAGGATCACCGCAGGGGCGGCGCGAATCGGGGGGATGGGCAGATGCTGCAGGAGATCGACCTGAACGCTGATCTGGGCGAGGGGTTCGGGCCATGGGCCATAGGCGATGACGCGGCGATGCTGGGCATCGTCAGCAGCGCCAATCTGGCCTGCGGCGGCCATGCGGGCGACCCGGAGGTGATGTTTGCCAGCCTGCGTCTGGCAGCGGAGCGGGGTGTCGTGGTGGGCGCACATCCCGGCTATGCCGACCGCGAGGGGTTCGGGCGGCGGGTGATCCCGATGACGCCGGACGAGATCGCGCGCATGGTGGCGGCGCAGGTGGGGGCCTTGCAGGGCGTGGCGGCGCTGGCCGGGGTGCCGGTGCGATATGTGAAGGCGCACGGGGCGCTGGCCAATCTGGCCGCCGACCGGGCAGAGGTGGCGGCGGCGATTGCGGGGGCGGTGCGGACGCTGCCGGGCAGGCTGGCGCTTTTGGCGATTTCGGGGACGGAGCTGGAAGTGGAGGGCCGCAAGGCGGGGCTGGAGGTGGTGGCCGAGGTCTTTGCCGACCGCGCCTATCGCGCCGACGGGCGGCTGGTGCCGCGCGGGCAGGCGGGCGCGGTGCTGCATGATCCCGACAAGGTGGCGGCGCGGTTGGTGCGCTTTGCCGAGACGGGGCAGATGCCGGTGCTGGGCGGGGGCGAGGTCGCCTTGGCGGCGCGGTCGGTTTGCGTGCATGGCGATACGCCCGGTGCGGTGGCGCTGGCGCGCGGGCTGCGCGACAGGTTGGAGGCGGCGGGGCTGGCCATCCGCCCCTTTGCCGGGGCCTGAGATGGAATTTCCGCGCCTGACCCCGGTGGCCGACCGTGCCGTTCTGGTGGATTTCGGCACCGCCGTCACGGACGCTGTGCATGAGGCCGTGCTGGCGCTGGACCGGGTGTTGCGCGACCATCCGGTCGCAGGGCAGGTGGAAGTGGTGCCCGCCATGGTGAATGTGCTGGTAGTCTTTGATCCGCTGGTGGCGGATCACGCCACAGTTGCGGG
>PNND01000312.1 GCA_013824045.1 Rhodobacter sp.
CCACCAACCCCCGCCCAGCCGATGATTGCGGCCTCCTGCCCGGCGGGCTATAGCCTTTTGTTAACCAGCCGGAGGATAGCCTCCGCACAGGATCAGATTCGGAGGGAAAGCATGGCCGGTTCCGTCAACAAGGTGATCATCGTCGGCAATCTCGGGCGCGACCCCGAGGTCCGCAGTTTCCAGAACGGCGGCAAGGTGGTGAACCTGCGCATCGCCACCTCGGAAACCTGGCGCGACAAAAGCTCGGGCGAACGCAAGGAGCGCACCGAATGGCATTCCGTGGCGATCTTCAATGAAAACCTCGCCAAGGTGGCGGAACAGTACCTGAAAAAGGGCTCGAAGGTTTACATCGAAGGCCAGCTTGAAACCCGCAAATGGCAGGACCAAAGCGGCCAAGACCGCTACACGACCGAGGTTGTCTTGCGCCAGTATCGCGGTGAACTGACCATCCTCGATGGCCGTGATGGCGGCGGCAGCGGTGGCGGCGGTGCTGGTGGCGGCGATTACGGCGGCTATGATGATTATCAGGGTGGCGGTGCCTCTGGCGGCGGCGGTGGCGGCTATCAGGGTGGTGGCGCGCGCAGCGGCGGTGGCGGCGGCGCCCCCGCAGGCGGGCGCAGCGACATGGATGACGAAATCCCCTTCTGATCCATTCGCCGTCCGGCAAGACCAACCAAGGGCGCTTCCCGCAAGGGCAGCGCCCCTTTTTGTATCCCGGTTTCCAGCGCCGTTATCCTGTACTGGACCTTGGCCCCGCCATTCCCTATATATTCACTCAACAACACCTTCCGGAACCGCCATGACCAACGTGGACAAGATCGAAGGCGCACCGCTGATCGCGCCCTCCAGCACCGACCACCCGCTCTACGACCATGTGGTCGAGGCTTGCCGTACGGTGTTCGATCCGGAAATTCCGGTGAACATCTTCGATCTGGGCCTCGTCTACACTGTCGACATCTCGGCCGAGAGTGACGTCGAAATCACCATGACCCTCACCGCACCGGGTTGCCCCGTGGCGGGCGAAATGCCCGGTTGGGTGGCCGATGCGGTGGAACCCGTGGCCGGTGTGAAATCGGTCAACGTGAAGATGACCTTCGATCCCCCTTGGGGCATGGACATGATGTCCGATGAGGCCCGGCTCGAACTGGGCTTCATGTAAAGGCAAAACTTTTTTCTTGCATTCTTGCTTTGCAAAGCTTTTCATTTGCATTGCCCTGATGCAAGGAAACCCGTTTGCCTCATCCGTCCTACCCGGTCCACGCTGTCATCACAGGTGATCTCATCGCCTCCAGCGCCCTGCCCGACAGCCGGATGGATGCCGCGATGTCGGCGCTGCACCATGCCGCGCAGACATGGGTGGCGGATGACCTGCACTTCACACGCTTTCGCGGCGACGGCTGGCAGATCCTGATCCCTCGCCCCGGCTGCGCCCTCCGCATCGCTTTCCTGCTCTCTGCCGCCCTCGCCGCCGCCGAAACAGACCTGTCCACCCGCCTCGCCATAGGCTTCGGCAGCGTCACCCGCCGGCCCTTGGGCGATCTCTCCGCCGCCACTGGCACCGCCTTCATCCGCTCGGGTCGCGCACTGGATGCCATGCCGCGCGGCCAGACATGGGCTGTCTCAGGCGGCACCGGACTGCCCGCATGGGTCGCGGCCTCCGTCCCCCTAGCCGCTTGGCAAGCCGCCCTCTGGACAAAGGGACAGGCCGCCGTCGTGGCCGACTACCTCGATCCGGTCCACCTGACTCAGGAAGAACGCGCCGCCCGCATGGGCCTCACCCGGCAAGCGTGGAAATCCCGCTTCGCCGGATCAGGCATCGCCGCATGGCAGCCGACACTCGACCTTTGGGAAAACTGGAATGGCGCAGGGGTAGGCGATGATTGAAACCCTCACCGCCCTTTTCTTCGCCCATGTCATGGCCGATTTCCTGCTACAGCCCGACCGCATGGTCGCGGGCAAGCGCAAACCGCTCTGGTTTCTGGCCCATGCGGCCATCGTTTTGGTCACCGCCATTGCGGCCACGGGCAGCCTGCACCCGGCGCTTTTCGCCCTCACCCTCGGCCATGCAGTGATCGATGCGGCAAAGCTTGCCACCCGCCGCACCGATGCCGCCGCCTTCATGCTGGATCAATTGGCCCACATCGCCACGCTGCTTCTCACCGCGGCGCTTGTCCCCAGCCTCTTCGCCGGCGGCCTCTGGGCAGGCCAGCCGCAGCTTCCCGCCTTCTTCGCCCTTGCCGCAGGCGCGATCTGGACGATCCGCGCCGGCGGTCACGCCATCGGCCTGCTGATGGCCCCATGGACCGCGCTCATCTCCATGGACGGCCTGCCCAATGGCGGCCGCGCCATCGGCCAGCTTGAACGCGGGCTGATCTTCGTGATGATCCTCGGCGGCCTGCCCGAAGGCATTGGCTTTCTGATCGCCGCGAAATCCGTCCTGCGCTTCGGCACCGTCCGGGAAGAGGCGAAACTGTCCGAATACGTCATCATCGGCACCCTCGCCTCCTTCGCCTGGGCGCTTTTGTCGGCATTCCTAACGCTCGCCGCTCTCTACATCCTGCCGCCACTTGGAATTCCTGCATTTCCGCCTTAAGTTAAGCCAACAAGGAGACCCCCATGTTCGGCATTCCCGGCAAACAGGCTGTGACCCTCACCCCCGCCGCCGTGCGGCAGATTTCCCGCCTTATGGCAAAGCAGGGCAGCACCGGCCTGCGCATCGGCGTGAAAAAGGGCGGCTGCGCCGGCATGGAATACACAATGGATTATGTCACCGACATCAATCCGATGGATGAGCTAATCGAACAGGATGGCGCGCGGGTAATGATCGCCCCCATGGCGCAGATGTTCCTCTTCGGCACCGAGATCGATTATGAAACCTCGCTGCTGGAATCGGGCTTCCGCTTCAACAACCCCAACGTGGCCGAGGCCTGCGGTTGCGGTGAATCGATCAAGTTCAAGGACCAGCCCGCCGCCTGAGGCAGGGCCAAAGGACCACGCGCTTCGGGCCTGACTCGGGGGCCCGTCGCTCACCGCGCATCAGCGCACCAAAGGCTTCAAATCCCGCCCTTCTCTAGCGAAATTTGTATGCACAGCCGTCTGCACCACCGTCTGCACAAAGTGCTGTACACCCCTTTTCCTGCATCTCCTTTCCCCGTAACGCTTGTTCCGTGCAAAACCCCGGGAGGACAGCATGAGAAAACTCGCCGCAGGCAATTGGAAGATGAACGGCACCGCCGCCAGCCTGACCGAGGTTTCTGCCCTCGCCCAAGCCCATCCCGCCCCCGCCTGCGACATGCTGCTCTGCCCCCCCGCCACCCTCATCGCCCGCATGGCCGATGTGGCGAAAGGCACCCCCGTCATGATCGGCGGGCAGGATTGCCACGCGAAATCCAGTGGCGCGCACACCGGTGACATTTCGGCAGAAATGCTTTTAGATTCAGGGGCTTCGCACGTGATCCTCGGCCATTCCGAACGCCGCACCGATCATGCCGAAACCGATGCGCAGGTGCTGGCCAAGGCAGAGGCCGCTATCAAGGCGGGCCTCATCGCCATCGTCTGCATCGGCGAAACCGAAGCCGAACGGGATGCAGGCCGGACGCTCGACGTGGTGGGAACCCAGCTTCACGGCTCTGTCCCCGCTGACGCCACTGCCGCCACCCTCGTGATCGCCTATGAACCCGTCTGGGCCATCGGCACTGGCCGCACCCCCACTCTGGCCGAGATCGCCGAGGTTCACGCCTTCCTCCGCACCCGCCTGACCGCCCGGATCGGGGTACAGGCCGCAGGCGTCCGCCTGCTGTATGGCGGGTCGGTAAAGCCTTCGAATGCCACGGAAATCTTCGCCATCCCTCATGTTGATGGTGCGCTCGTCGGTGGCGCCAGCCTCAAGGCGGCAGACTTCGGTGCCATCGTGGCAGCCCTCTCCGCCGCCTGATCGCGCCCTTTCACGTCGCCCATGGAACAGCCCCAGACCCGCTGTCAGGGGATGGTCGGGCATCACAGCCGGACCATTTCATGACAGCCCTTTCCCCTACCCGCTCGGCCCTGTCGGCAAACCTGATCTGCATGGCCTCCATGCTGATCTGGGCCGCCGCCCTGCCTGCGGCCGAGGTGCTGATCAGGGCCGATCCCGCCCCCCTGCCGCCGGTCGTCCTGAACGCTGCGCGGATGGTGATGGCGGCGCTTTTCCTTTTGCCGATCTGGTGGTTGGTCGAAGGGTCCGAGGCGCTCCGCCGCGCGAACTGGCCGCGCGGGATCATGGTGGGCTCACTCCTTGCACTCGGCGCGCTGCAATTGGTCTTTGGTCAGACCCGCACCTCGGCGGTGATGGCGGCAGTCGTGTCTTCCGCCATGCCGCTCATCGGGATGACGCTGGAAATTGTCCTTGATGGGCGGAAACTTACGCTGCAGATCGCGCTTGGCCTCCTGCTGTCTATCCTTGGCGGCATCCTTGCTGCGGGCAATTTCGACGGGGGCCTTTCCTTCGGGATCGGGGCGCTTCTCTGCCTCGGCTCGGTCATCACCTTCACCCTCGCCTCGCGCTGGACAGTCACCGCCCTGCCCGGCCTTACCCCGCTTGGCTCCACCAGCCTTACCGTCTGTGGCGCGGCCTTGGCGGGTACAGCCTTCGCCCTGATCGGCGGGTTGTTCGGACTGCCCGGCCCGAACCTTTCCGCCTTCGGCCTGACCGAATTCTCAGCGCTCGCCATCTACAGCGTGGGCGGGTTGGCCATCAGCCAACTCCTGTGGATCATCGCCGTAGGGCGCCTCGGCATTGCCATGTCGGCGCTGCATATCAACCTGACGCCTTTCTACGTCATGGTCTTCATGCTGGCCCTCGGCGGCACCTGGAGCTGGGTTCAGGCCCTCGGCGCGGCTTTCGTCGCCGTCGGCGTGCTGGTCGCACAGGGGTTGATCGCCCTGCCCCGGCGCTGAAACCCATCAAGATCAAGATCATGCAAGACCTGTCCCAATCCCCCACCGATCCCGCCTTCGTCCAGAACCCCTATCCGTTCTATGACCGCGCCCGCGCCACAGGCCCCTTCTTCCGCTGGGCTGACTACAACCTGACCTGCACCCCGAACGCCTCGGCCGTGAACGCCATCCTGCGTGACCGCCGCTTTGGCCGCGAGGCCCCGCCCGAATGCGCGCCCGTCATTCCCGAACACCTGCGCCCCTTCTACGCGGTCGAGGCGCATTCGATGCTGGAACTGGAACCGCCCCGCCATACCCGCCTGCGCAGCCTTGTCCTGCGCGCCTTCACCTCACGCCGCATTGCCGCGCTTGGCCCTGAAATCAAACGGCTTTCCCATGATCTGATCGACGCCCTGCCTGCGGGCGAATTCGATCTGCTGCCCACCTTCGCGCAGAAACTGCCCGTCATCATCATCGCCCGCCTGCTTGGCGTGCCCGAGTCGATGTCAGACGACCTGCTGCGCTGGTCCAACGCCATGGTCGGCATGTACATGGCCAATCGCACCCGCGAAACCGAGGATCGCGCCATCGCGGCAACCAATGATTTCGTGGCTTTCCTGCGCGGCTACATCGCCGCCCGCCGCGCCGATCCGCGCGATGACCTGATCACCCATCTGATCGCAGCCGAGGCGGAAGGTGACCGGCTGACCACCGACGAGTTGATCACCACCTGTATCCTCTTGCTGAATGCCGGGCATGAAGCGACGGTTCACACCATCGGCAACGGCGTGAAAACGCTGCTCGAGTCGAAAACCCCCGCCACCGCCCTCGCCCCCGACCATGTCGAGGCGACAGTCGAGGAAATCCTCCGCTTCGATCCCGCGCTGCATATGTTCACCCGCTGGGCCTATGAGGAGGTAGAGGTGATGGGCCACCGCTTCCAGCGAGGCGATCAGGTCGCGCTACTGCTGGCGGCAGCAAACCGTGACCCCGGCCAATGGGACCGTCCCGCCGATTTCCTGCCGGACCGCCCCGCCAAGCCGAACGCCACATTCGGCGCTGGCCTGCACTTCTGCGTGGGCGCACCCTTGGCCCGGCTGGAGTTGCAGATCGCCCTGCCGATCCTGTTCCAGCGCCTGCCAAACCTGCGCCTTGCGGCAAAGCCCGTTTATGCGGATGTGTACCACTTCCACGGCCTCAAGGCGCTGCACCTCGCCCGTTAAGGCCAAGGCCCGCCTTACACGGGCAGGATCGTCGTCGCCTTGATCTCTTCCATGCTCAGCAGCGCTGTCACATTGTAGATCCGCACCTCGGAAATCAGCGCCTGATAGAAGGTGTCATAGGCCCGCGCGTTCTTGACCCGCACCTTCAGGATATAGTCGATATCCCCCGCTAGACGATGCGCCTCCAGCACCTCGGGCCGTTCGCGCAAGGCTTTCAGGAACTTGCGCTGCCAATCCGCCTCATGCTCGCTGGTGCGTATCAGCACGAAGAAACAGGCCTCCAGACCCAACGCCTCAGGGTCCAGAATAGCGGTCTGCCGGGTGATGACGCCCGCCTCCTTCATGCGGCGGATACGGTTCCAGACGGGGGTCTTGGAAGACCCCACCTTGCGCGCGATTTCATCCAGAGACTGCTCGGCATCGGCCTGCAGTTCCGCAAGGATTTTCCTGTCCATCTCATCCAGCCGGACCGCCATTCGCCAATTCCCCCGTTTCGCGGAAACACGTTCCACACCGCGCCAGTATCGGAACAATCGTTCTTATCTGCAAGGGTGGCTGGCCCAAAACTGGGAAAATATCCTATATTCCTACCAGCCAATCCGGGATCGCCAGCATGACCGACCTGCCCCATTTCGCCCCTGCCCCTGTCTCCGTCACCTTTGTGGGTGCCGGCCCCGGTGCGGCCGCGCATCTGACGCTGGGCGCCTTCCGCGCGCTGCAGCAGGCGGATGTGGTGATCCATGACCGTTTGGTCGGGGATGAGGTGATGGCTCTGATCCCACCCCATGTCACCCGCATCGATGTGGGCAAGGAAGGGTTCGGCCCCGCCACCACCCAGACCACGATCAACGCCACCCTCGTGGCCCAAGCCATGACGGGCGCGCGCATCGTCCGCCTCAAGGGCGGTGATTGTGGCATCTTCGGCCGTCTTGACGAGGAAATGGACGCGCTGGAAGCGGCGGGCCTGTCCTTCGCCATCCTGCCCGGCCTGACCTCTGCCGCCGTCGCGGCCGCCAATATCGGCCAAAGCCTGACGAAACGCGGCCGCAACGGCGCGCTGCGGATTGTCACCGGGCATGACATGGAAGGTTTCGCCGAACAGGACTGGCGCGGCATGGCCCGCCCCGGCGAGGTTGCGGCGATCTACATGGGCAAGAAATCCAGCCGCTTCATTCAGGGCCGCCTGATGATGCATGGCGCGGCCCCGGAAACTCCGGTGGCCATCGTGGAAAACGTCTCGCGCGCCAATCAGCGCGTGATCGCGGCCACCCTTGCCACGCTGCCCGAAGCCGTGGCGCAGGTGGGCGGCCCCGCCGTTCTGCTCTACGGCCTCGAACCCCGCCGCGCCCGCGCGGCCCTGACCGAACTGAAGGAAGCCACCGCATGAGCCGCCGCTTCACCCCCAAGGTTGTCACCGCCAATCGCCTGCGCGAGGGCGATGTCGTCTACCTCACCGCCGATGATCGCTGGTCCCCCTTCCACCACGAGGCGGAGTTGATCGAGGATGAGGCACACGCCCAGATGCGCCTACTGCACGCCGCCGCGCAGAAGCTGATCGTCGTGGGTGCCTATCTGGCCGATGCCAAACCCGGCGCGAACGGCCCCGAACCCACCCATTTCCGCGAAGAATTCCGCACCCGTGGCCCATCGAACTACAACCACGGCAAACAAGCCGACTACGCGAACTGAGGCAGCCAGATGTACAGCTATTCCGAATTCGATGAGGCCTTCGTCCGCGAACGTGTCGCCCAGTTCACCCAGCAGGTGGAACGCCGCCTTGACGGGTCGCTGACCGAGGAAGAATTCCGCCCCCTCCGCCTGATGAACGGCCTTTATTTGCAACTGCACGCCTACATGCTGCGCGTGGCTATTCCCTACGGCACGATCAACCCCCGCCAGATGCGCCAACTCGCCCATATCGCCCAGACATGGGACAAGGGCTATGGCCACTTCACCACCCGCCAGAACATCCAGTTCAACTGGCCGAAGCTGGAAGATGTTCCGGCGATGCTGCAAGCATTGGCCGATGTGGGCATGCACGCCATCCAGACCTCCGGCAACTGCGTGAGGAACGTCACCGCCGACCATTTCGCTGGTGCCGCCGCCGATGAAATCGAAGATCCCCGCCCCGTGGCCGAACTGCTGCGCCAGTGGTCCACCGATCACCCGGAATTCCAGTTCCTGCCGCGCAAGTTCAAAATCGCCATCACCGGGTCCCCCAATGACCGCGCGGTGACCAAGGCGCATGACATCGGCCTGCGCATGGTCCGCAATGCCGCTGGCGAGCCGGGGTTTGAGGTGATGGTCGGTGGCGGCCTTGGTCGCACGCCCATGATCGGCCACACCGTGCGGGAGTTCCTGCCCAAGGCCGACCTGCTGCCTTACGTCGAGGCTGTGCTCAGCGTCTACAACACGCTCGGTCGCCGCGATAACAAGTACAAGGCCCGCATCAAGATCACCGTGCATGAAACGGGTGCTGCGGAAATCACCCGCATGATCGAAGAGCGGTTTGCCGAACTGCGGCCGCTCTTTGGCGGCAATGACCAGAAGCTGTTGGCCGAGATTGAAGAGGCATTCGCCCCTCCGGCCTTCCGCAACGCGCCCATCGATGCTTATGACGCCTTCCACAAGGCCGACCCGGTCTTCCGCGCTTGGGCCGACACGAACCTCGCAGCCCATCGCAACGCGCAATACGCCATCGTCACCATCAGCCTGAAAGCGCATGGCGAAACGCCCGGCGATGCGACGGCGGATCAGATGCGCCTGATCGCCGACCTGGCCGAACGCTACGGCCATTCAGAGCTTCGCATCAGCCACGAACAGAACGTCATCCTGCCCCATGTCCACAAATCCGACCTGCCCACGCTGCATGCGGCGCTGGTCAAGGCGGGGCTGGGCACGGCCAATGTCGGCCTGATCTCCGACATTATCGCCTGCCCCGGAATGGATTACTGCGCGCTGGCAACGGCCCGCTCCATCCCCGTGGCGCAACAGATCGCAACCCGTTTTGATGAGTTGAAGCTGGAACAGGACATCGGCCCGCTGAAGATCAAGATCTCCGGCTGCATCAACGCCTGCGGTCACCACCATGTGGGCCATATCGGCATTCTGGGCCTCGACCGCGCAGGGGTGGAGAACTACCAGATCACGCTGGGCGGCGACGGCACGGAAACCGCCGTCATCGGCGAAAAGACCGGGCCCGGCTTTGCCTATGATGAAATCGTCCCAGCCATCGAACGGATCGTGCGCGCCTATCTTTCCGTGCGGCAATCGCCCGAGGAAACCTTCCTCGAAACCTTCCGTCGGACCGGGATCGCACCCTTCAAGGCCGCGCTCTATGATGGGGAAGGCGCACAGGATGCCGCGTGACGCCACCTTGAGTGTGGGCCTGCATCAGGGGAGCGTCGCGGATCGCGTCGCCACCCTGAACGCGCGCTACAAGCACCACGGTGCCACCGCGGTGCTGGAACATGCGCTGAAGGATGCTGATCTTGGCCGCGTGGCGCTGGTATCGTCCTTCGGGGCGGAATCGGTGGTGCTCTTGCACCTCGTCTCGGTCATCGCCCCGGAAACGCCCGTGCTGTTCATCGACACGCGCATGCTGTTTCAGGAAACGCTGGATTATCAGCGCGAGCTGGCAGAAAAGCTGGCGCTCTGCGATATCCGCACGATCCGCGCCAACCCTGCTCGCGTGAACTTCGAAGACCCGGACGGCACCCTGCACCAGTTCAACACCGATGCCTGCTGCGGCGTGCGCAAGGTTGAACCGCTGGAGCGTGCCCTGTCGCAATTCGACGGCTGGATCACCGGGCGCAAACGCTATCAGGGCAGCACACGCGAACAGGTGGATTTCTTCGAGGCCGAGGGCGACACCCGCATCAAGGTCAACCCGCTGGCCCATTGGGGCCGCGAGGATCTTGAGGAATACATGATCGAAAACCGCCTGCCCCGGCACCCGCTGGTGGCCAAGGGCTACCCTTCCATCGGCTGCGCCCCCTGCACCAGCCCGGTCAAACCCGGCGAAGACCCCCGCTCGGGCCGCTGGCGCGGCAGCCAGAAAACCGAATGCGGCATCCATTTCATCGACGGCAAGCCCGTCCGTGCCCCAAAGGAGAACGCGGCATGACCGTGATCGTCACCGATACCGGCTTCGCGCCCGAGGATTGGAACGCACCTTTCGTAACGCTGGCCGATCTCGCCGCCCATCAGGGCGCGGTTGATCTGACCAACACGGACGACCCAGAGGCGCTGCGCCCCCATCTGGACGGCCTCGGCCTGATCCGCGTGGCCTACCCCGCCTTCAACGACGGTCGCGCCTTCACCATTGCCCGCCGCCTGCGGATGATGGGCTACACGGGTCGCTTGCGCGCCCTTGGCCCCGTCATCGCGGATCAATACACCATGATCCGCCGCGTTGGCTTTGACGAGGTGGAAATCCCCGATGATCTCGCCGCACGTCAACCGGCGGATCAATGGGCCTTCCGTGCCGATTGGCGCGCGCATGACTATCAGGCCCGCCTGCGCGCCTGATCCCCACCAAACCCTCCGCGACAGCCTGCGCTCTTCCCCCGCAGCGCACCTTCCTCTATTGCCGGATCAGACCATGACCGAACAGAGTGCCACAATGGACGCCCCCAACACCGCCCCGGCCAAGCCGCACCTCCCCGATGCCCAGACAGTGACCCAAGTCACCCACTGGACAGACCGGCTGTTCTCGTTCCGCGTGACGCGCCCGCGCTCCTTGCGCTTTCGCTCGGGCGAGTTTGTGATGATCGGCCTGATGGGCGACAACGGCAAACCGCTCCTGCGCGCCTATTCCATCGCCTCTCCCGCCTGGGATGAGGAGTTGGAATTCTATTCGATCAAGGTGCCCGATGGCCCGCTGACCTCCAAACTTCAGCACATCCAGCCGGGGGATGAGATCATCCTGCGCCCCAAACCCGTGGGCACGCTGGTGCATGACGCGCTTCTGCCCGGCAAACGCCTGTGGTTTCTGGCCACCGGCACCGGCCTTGCCCCCTTCGCCTCCCTGATGCGCGAGCCGGAAACCTATGAGAAATACGATCAGGTCATCATGATGCACACCTGCCGCGAGGTGGCCGAACTCGAATACGGCCGCCAGTTGGTGGACAGCCTCAAGGATGATCCGCTCATCGGCGAGTTGGTGGGTGACAAGCTGCATTACTATCCCACCACCACGCGCGAACCCTTCCACCACATGGGCCGCGTGACCGACAACCTCAGTTCCGGCAAGGTGTTCGCCGACCTTGGCCTTCCGCCCATGAACCGGGATGAGGATCGCGCCATGGTCTGCGGCAGCCTTGCCTTCAACATTGACGTGAAGAAGATCCTCGAAGATTTCGGCCTGACCGAAGGCGCAAATTCCGATCCCCAGCAATTCGTGGTCGAAAAGGCCTTCGTGGGCGACGGCATCTGATCCTTCTGGAAGGCAAAAGAAAAAGGCCGCGCCGGATGTCCCGCGCGGCCTTTTCAATGTCACCTCGGCTCAAATTCTCAAGACACGCCGAAGCCCGGGCAAGGGCAGCCCTGCCGCCCCTACCCGATCAGCCCCGGATCAAAGACCCAGCGCCGCCTTCACCTGGTCGATCGCCGGCTGCACCAGCGCCGGGCTTGCCGCCGCCGCTTCCACTGCAGATTTCAGCGTGGTCTTGGTGGTCGCATCCAGTTGCGATGCGTCGATCAGCGCCGAAATGCGCGCCGGATCGAAATTCGCCGGGTCCAGCGCTGCAGCGGCTTCCGCCTGCACGTCGGCCGCGCCTTCGGTCACGGCGTCGGCAACCGCGCCGGCACCTTCGGTCACGGCTTCGGCCGCACCCGTCGCAGCTTCGCCAACAGCCTCGGCCGCGCCTTCGGCGGCTTCGGTCACAGCCTCTGCGGCCGCAGCAGCAGCGGCTTCTGCTTCAGCGGCAGCGGCGGCGGCAGCTTCAGCCTCGGCCGCAGCAGCGGCTTCTGCCTCGGCGGCGGCAGCGGCGGCAGCTTCCTCGGCGGCCTGTGCAGCGGCAGCGGCTTCTGCAGCCGCGCGCTGT
>PNND01000381.1 GCA_013824045.1 Rhodobacter sp.
AGGTGGTCGAAGATCGTGTCGCGGCCCTTTTCATCGGCGTTGGAGGTGACCAGACCTTCGGGTTTGTAATAGAGCCAGAGCCGCGCGGGTTCGGGCGCGGCGAGGGGCTGGCCGTTCACGGTGATGCGGTCACGGGGGCCCACGTTGAGGGCGGGGCTGTCGATGACCTTGCCGTTGACGCTGACCTCGCCTGCTTCGATCATCCGCTCCGCCTCGCGCCGGGAGGCGATGCCTGCGCGGGAAAGCACCTTGGCGATGCGGTCGCCTTCTGGGGCCGAGGCGGGCGGCGCGGCCTTCAGTGGGGCTTTGGGGGGGCGGGTCATGGGGGCGTCCTTTGCGGGCAAGTCTGGTGCCTAGCCGAAGCGGGGTGCGTTTTCCAGCCCTGCCGCCTGTGTGGCGCGCAGTTAAGGGAGTATTTGGGCCGAGATGAAGGGGCAAGGTTGCGCCTTTGTCTGTGCCGGGGCAGGAAGGGGTATGGAGTTTCGGTCTTTCATGGATGTGGCGCTGGAAGAGGCGCGGGCGGCGGGCGCGCGGGGCGAGGTGCCGGTGGGCGCGGTCGTCGTGTCACCTGCCGGTGTGGTGGTGGCGCGGGCGGGGAACCGGACGCGGGAGTTGAGCGACCCCACGGCCCATGCCGAGGTGCTGGCGATCCGGGCGGCCTGTGCGGCGGCGGGGTCGGAACGGCTTTCCGGCCATGATCTCTATGTGACGCTGGAGCCTTGCCCGATGTGCGCGGCGGCGATCTCGGCGGCGCGGATCGGGCGGCTGTATTACGGCGCGGCGGATCCGAAGTCCGGTGGGGTGGCAGTGGGGGCGCGGGTTTTTGCGCATCCGCAGTGCCACCATGTGCCTGAGGTCTATGACGGGATCGGCGCGGCGGAGGCGGAGGGGCTGTTGAAGGCCTTCTTTGTAGAGCGACGTCAGGGGTAATTGGGGGGGACGCCTGTCCCCCCGCATCTTTTCACAGTGTGATCGGTTCCAGCACCTGCGGTTCGATCACATTGACGCCGGGCAGGGCGGCGATCATGGCGCTGGCCTCTTGTTCCAGCGCGCCGAAGGTGCGGTAGTGGCAGGGGATCACGGTCTTGAAGTTGAAGTAGCGTTTTGCCGCCCAGGCGGCGCGTTCCATATCCATCGTGTAATGCCCGCCTGCGGCGAGGATGCCGATATCGGGGGCGTGCAATTCGCCCATCCATTGCATGTCGGCCATGATGTCGGTGTCGCCCGAGACATAGATCCGGTGCCCGCTGCCCGCGATCATGAAGCCCGCCTCGGACCCCACGGCGACGGGGCCGGTGTCGGTGGAGATGGTCGATGAGTGGGAGGCGTTCACCAGCGTGACCTTGGCCCCGCCCAGATCGACGGTGCCGCCCTTGTTGAAGCCGATGGTGGCGATGCCGTTCTTCGATTCAAGCCAGCTTGTCAGGTCGTAGATGCCGACAAGGGGGATCGAAAGCTCTTTGCAGATGGCCACGGCATCGGCGGAATGATCGCTATGCCCGTGAGTCAGAAGGACGTGGGTGGCACCTGTGATCGCCTCGGCCCGGCGGTCGGCGGGGAACATCGGGTTGCCGGAAAGCCATGGGTCGATGAGCAGGACGGCCCCTTCAATTTCGATGCGGAAGCCAGAATGGCCGAGCCAAGTGATCTGCATGAGCGTGTTCCTTGTGTCTTTGCGGGATGTGTCCCTTGGCGGCCAAGGTAGCGGGCGGCATGCGTTAAGGAATAGGAACAAGGGCGCAGAGCCTGTGCGCGGCGGAGACTTGCCGGGCGGGGCTGCCCGCAGATGCCCTGCTTTGCGGTGCCATTCCGGTGCAGGACGGGCCTTGCGAGACGGGGGGCGCGGGGCTAAACGGGCTTGGATCAGAACAGGGAAGTGCACCCGCCCATGTCCATTGACATCGACACCGCCCGCCGTGTGGCAAAGCTGGCCCGGATCCGGGTCGAGGAGGCCGATCTTCCGGCGCTGGCCGGAGAGCTTTCGGGCATCCTGACCTTCATGGAGCAGCTCAATGAGGTGGATGTCACGGGGGTGGAGCCGATGACATCGGTCACGCCGATGCGCCTGAAGCGGCGCAAGGACGAGGTGACGGATGGCAATATTCAGGCGCAGGTGTTGAAGAATGCGCCCGATGCGCGTGAGGGGTTCTTTGCCGTGCCGAAGGTGGTGGAATGAGCGCGCCCATGACTGCTGCAAACTCCTGGACGATTGCGGCGGCGCGGGATGCGCTGCGCAAGGGTGAGATCACGGCGACCGACCTGACGATGGCCTGTCTGACGGCGATCGATGCGGGCGACGACCTTGGGGCCTTTGTCCACAAGACGCCCGAGATCGCGCTGGAGCAGGCGCGGGCGGCGGATGCGCGGATCAAGGCGGGAGATGCGCCCGCGATGTGCGGGATTCCGCTTGGGATCAAGGATCTGTTCTGCACCAAGGGCGTGCCGTCGCAGGCGGCATCGAACATTCTGCGCGGGTTCAAGCCGGAATATGAATCCACCGTGACGACCAAGCTGTTTGATGCGGGCGCGGTGATGCTGGGCAAGCTGAACATGGACGAGTTCGCGATGGGGTCCAGCAATGAGACCTCGTGCTATGGCAATGCAGTGAACCCTTGGAAGGTTGATGATCGCAAGCTGACGCCGGGCGGATCGTCGGGCGGGTCGGCGGCGGCGGTCGCGGCGGACCTGTGTCTGGGGGCCACGGGCACGGATACGGGCGGATCGATCCGCCAGCCTGCGGCCTTTACCGGAATTGTCGGGATCAAGCCCACTTATGGGCGGGTGAGCCGTTGGGGGGTGGTGGCCTTTGCCTCCAGCCTCGATCAGGCGGGGCCGATGACAAAGACAGTGCGGGATGCGGCGATCTTCCTGCAGGCGATGGCGGGGCATGACCCGAAGGATTCCACCAGTGCCGATCTGGCCGTGCCGGATTTCGAAGCGGCGCTGACCGGGGATATCCGGGGCAAGAAGATCGGCCTGCCGCGCGAATACCGCATGGACGGGATGCCTGCGGAGATTGACAAGCTGTGGGCCGATGGCGCGGCGATGCTGAAGGATGCTGGTGCGGAGATCGTCGATATCTCGCTGCCCCATACGAAGTACGCGCTGCCTGCCTATTACGTGATCGCGCCGGCGGAGGCGTCGTCGAACCTCGCCCGTTATGACGGGGTGCGCTATGGGCATCGGGCGAAGCTGGCGCAGGGCGACGGCATCACCGAGATGTATGAAAAGACCCGCGCCGAAGGCTTTGGCAAGGAAGTCCAGCGCCGGGTGATGATCGGGACCTATGTGCTGTCGGCGGGGTTCTATGACGCCTATTACAACCGGGCGCGCAAGGTGCGGGCGCTGATCAAGCGCGACTTTGACGAGGTATTTGCGGGCGGCGTCGATGCGATCCTGACGCCTGCCACGCCGAGCGCGGCCTTCGGGCTGGGTGAGATGTCGTCGGCGGACCCGATTGAGATGTATTTGAACGACGTGTTCACCGTGACTGTGAACCTTGCCGGGCTGCCGGGGGTTGCGGTTCCGGTGGGGCTGAGCGCGCAGGGCTTGCCGCTGGGGCTGCAACTGATCGGGCGGCCTTGGGATGAGGGTGGCCTGCTGAATCACGCTTATGTGCTGGAGCGGGCGGCGGGCTTTGTGGCAAAGCCTGCGAAATGGTGGTAATCCCCCGGATCGAACGAAACCGAGGCGTGATGATGCGAATTGCTGTGATGCTTGCCGTAATGGCTGGAGTGGCGGCCTGTGCCCCGAGCGTGCCGGACAGTGGCGCGGGTGTCGGGTTTCAGGATTACAACAGCTATCTGCGCGAGCAGGCGGCATCTCAGCCGCGGGCGGCCACGCCTGTGACGCCGGTGGCGCCTTTTGGCACGGCGATTGCGCCGGCGGCCCCGGCGGGCGGGTTCTCGCCCGATCTGGCCTCGGCCGCGATTGACCGAGCGAGCGGGACGGGGGCGCAAACGGGCAACGTGATCGGCGCACCGCTTTCGGCCACGGCGCCGGTGACCTTCCCGGCACCGTTGGCGCAACCATCGACGGCCACGGCGGCCTTTGATCCGAACGATCCCAATCGCCCGCGTGGCAATGCCCCGGCAAACATTCAGCCGGAATCGGGTGAGATGGCCGCGGTGGGCGGTGGTATCTCCGATGAGCAGGATTTCGACGCGGTCGCCGCGCGCGAGACGATCGAGAGCGATGCAGAACGGATCGCGCGGAACAAGGCACAGTATACGGTGATCCAGCCGACAGCCGTGCCAGAGCGCGCCACGACCGGGCCGAACATCGTGCAGTTCGCGCTGTCAACCACGCACGCGCCGGGGACGCAGGTCTATAACCGGTCTTCGCTGCGCTTTACCGATCCGCAGGCGGCCTGTGCGCGCTATTCCTCGTCCGATCTGGCGCAGGAAGCGTTTCTGGCGGCAGGTGGGCCGGAGCGGGATCGTCGCGGGCTGGACCCGGATGGCGACGGGTTCGCCTGTTCCTGGGATCCGCGGCCTTTCCGCCTGCAGTGAGCTTTCCGTCGCCGAATTGCGGCGAACGGCGCGGCGGGGCGCGGCCCGATCTTGTTGTCATCCATTACACGGCCATGGCCAGCGCCGCCGAGGCGCGGGCACGCCTCTGCGACCCGGCCTTTGAGGTATCGGCACATTGGCTGATATCCGAGCAGGGCGGGACGGAGCAGTTGGTGGATGAGGCGCTGCGCGCCTGGCATGCCGGCGCTGGGGCTTGGGGCGCGGTGAGCGATGTCAATTCACGCTCCATCGGGATTGAGCTGGCCAATACCGGGGCGGCACCCTTCCCCGAGGCGCAGATGGCGGCACTGGAGCGGGTGCTGGCGGGGGTCATGGGGCGATGGGGGATCGAGCCCGAGCGGGTGATCGCGCATTCCGACATGGCGCCTGCGCGCAAATCCGATCCGGGGCCGCGGTTCGACTGGCGGCGGCTGGCGCAAGCGGGGCTGTCGGTCTGGCCTGACGTGCGAAGCGGCGGTCGGCCGGTCGCGTTCCGCGACCATGCGCGCCGCTTCGGATACCCGGATGTGGAGGAGGCGCTGATCCTGCGGGCGTTCCGCCTGCGGTTCCGGCCTTGGGCAGAGGGGCCGGTCGATGCGCTGGATGCGGCGATGGCGGAAGATCTGGCGCGGCGCTTCCCGGTTGACGGCGCGGCGGGCGCGGCGTAAGCCGCCCCTCGCGCGGATGGCTGGATGACCGCGGGGCGCAAGCTTCGAGGAAAGTCCGGACTCCATGAAGCAAGGGTGCCGGGTAACCCCCGGCGGGGGCAACCCCAGGGAAAGCGCCACAGAGAAGAGTCTGCCTTGCATGCAAGGTGATGGTGAAACGGTGGGGTAAGAGCCCACCGCGGACCGGGCAACCGGGACGGCACGGCAAGCCCCACCCGGAGCAATGCCGAATAGGGGCCTCGCGCGGAAAGGTCTGCCACTGGCAGAGACCTCCGCAGGGACGCTTCAGCCCAGAGGCCCGGGTTGGCAGCTTGACCGCCGCGGTAACGCGTGCGGCAGAGGAATGGTCATCCATGGGGGGAAACCCTCGGGACAGAATCCGGCTTATAGGCCATCCGCGCGTTTTCCTTTGGGTATGAAGACAGACGGGGGCCTTGCCCCCGCGCCGCCTGTGGCGGCTTCCCCCAGAGTATTTGGAGCCAAGATGAAGCGGATGCCAATTCACCTTGGCGGGAAATACTCTGGGGGTCCGGGGGGAACCCCCGGCGGAGCCAAGCGGCGCAGTCCGCGCAGGCGACCCAAAAGACTTGCGCCGCATGGCGCGCAATTTGATTGCAGTCGGTTGGTTTGGCTGTTGACTCTGCCGGTTCCCCAAGTAAAAGGCGGGCTTCAAGAGATTTCGCGGGGGCGGTGCGTTTCCCCGATGCAGGAGAGACGACTATGGCGAAACCGACGACGATCAAGATCCGTCTGAACTCGACGGCGGGGACCGGGCATTTCTACGTGACCAAGAAGAACGCCCGCACCATGACCGAAAAGATGGTCGTGAAGAAGTACGACCCCGTCAAGCGCGAGCATGTGGAATACAAGGAAGGCAAGATCAAGTAAGATCTGGCTGAATTTCGGGTTGCAGGCCGTCCTTCGGGGCGGCCTTTTCCATTTGCGGCGCGGGTGGCGGGCGGGCCTGTGATCGGGGCGCTTTACTCGGGCTGCGAGGGTGCTAGGCTTTGGCATGGATCACAGCCTGACCCTGCGGCGTGCGCGGCCATCGGACCTGAAAGCGGTGGATCTGTTGCTGCGGCGCAGTTATCCCCGCTTGCTGAAGCCGGATTATCCGCCCTCGGTCATGGTGTTGGCGTTGCCGATCATTGCGCGGGCGCGGCCGGAATTGCTGGCCTCGGGGCGGTATTTCGTGGTGCAGGGCGAGGATGGGGTGATCCTTGGCGCGGGCGGGTGGAGCATGGGCGCGCCGCAGACGCCTGTGGTGACGGCCTGGGAGGAAGAGACCGGGATGGGCCATGTGCGCCATGTGGCGGTGGACCCGGATCGCGTGCGTGGCGGCGTGGGGCGGGCGATCATGAGCGAGGTGATCGTGGATGCGCTGCGCCATAGGGTGCGCTGGCTTGACTGCCTGTCGACGCGCACAGCGGTGCCCTTTTACGAGGCGCTGGGGTTCCGGGTGCTGCACGACGTGGAGGTGGGGCTGGCGCCTGGCATCGCTTTTCCGGCCATCCGCATGATGCGGCAGATTTCGCCATGACAGCATAAAGGAAAGGGCCGGTCTTGCGACCGGCCCTTTGCCTTTGATCTTGCTGCGCTCAGCGCCGCGTCATTCGCGGTTGCCGAGGAATTGCAGAAGGAACATGAAGATATTGATGAAGTTCATGTAGAGGTTCAGCGCGCCCATGATGGCGGATTTGCCGAGCCATTCTTCATCGCCATACTGCGCGTGCTGGATGTAGGTGTTCTTGATGTTCTGCGTATCAAACGCGGTCAGGCCCGCGAAAATCAGCAGACCGATCACCGAGATCGCGAAGGCCAGCGCGCCCGAGCCGAGGAACAGGTTCACGATCGAGGCGACGATCAGGCCAATCAGACCCATCATCAGGAAGGTGCCCATGCCCGACAAATCGCGCTTGGTGGTGTAGCCCCAGAGCGACAGACCCGCGAAGGAGATCGCAGTGACGAGGAAGGTCTGCGCGATGGAGATGCCTGTGAAGGCCGCGAAGATCCATGCGATGGACAGACCCATCACCGCCGCGAAGGCGTAGAAGAAAAGCTGTGCGGCAGCCTGCGACAGGCGGTTGATCGCCGCGCCGAAGGCGAAGACCATCAGCAGGGGGGCGAACATCACCACCCAGCCGAGAATGTTCGGCGAGAGCGTGACGGGATCGCGGAAGATCGACAGAAGGGCGTCCGACGTGCCGACTGCCCAGGCCACGCCGCCGGTGAGCAGCATGCCGACGGACATCAGGCCGTAGACTTTGTTCATATGGGCGCGAAGCCCGGCGTCGATCTCGGCGGTGCGGGCGCCTGCGGCGCCGGCCGGCCGGATCGTCTGATAGTCAGCCATGTGAAACCTCCGAAGTTGAGCCATCGGCTGCGGGTTGGCGCCCCACAGGCCGTATGTTGGCAATATCGGGATGCGCGCCTTGGATTTCAAGACGTAATGGCAGGAAACGATGCGGCAAGAATGTCGCTTTTTCGGCACCGAGTTCGGCACCGAGGCGGGTGTCGGGGCGGGATCATTTCCGCCAATGCGCGGGGACATCCCAGATCGGGCGCGTGGCCTCATGGCGGGCCTGTTCCGGGGTCAGGCCGATGTCGCGCAGGAGGTGGTCGTCGAGCGTGGCGAGGCCGCGGCGCTGGCGGAGCAGGGCGTGGAATTGTGCGAGGCGGTGCATGAGCCGAATGCGGCGCGTGGGGCGGACGGTGCGAGTGGCGAGGATGCGGAACATGAGGGAGGCTTTCATATGATGCGGTGATGGATGTGGGTGTTTGAATCAGGATGCTTGAAATATGCGGCCGGGCGTGGCATTTGTGAAATGAATGATTGTTTGAACTTGCATCAGGGGATGTGATGATGGCGCGCACGCTCGATCTGGTGGCCTTGCGGTCTTTTGTGGCGGTGGTGGATGCGGGTGGGGTGACGCGGGCGGCGGGGTTGCTGAACCTGACGCAATCGGCGGTGTCGATGCAGTTGAAGCGGCTGGAAGAGTCGCTGAATCTGGGGCTGTTTGCGCGGGCGGCGCGGAAGCTGACGCTGACGCCCGAGGGGGAGCAGCTGATCGGCTTCGCACGGAAGATGCTGGCCTTGAACGATGAGGCACTGGCGCGGCTGACATCTTCGGCCTTTGAGGGGGAGATCCGGCTGGGGGTGCCGCATGACATCGTCTATCCGGCGATTCCGGGCATCCTGAAGCGGTTGTCGGGGCAGTTTCCCCGGATGCGGATCAATCTGGTGTCATCTTTCACCATCCTGCTGAAGGAGCAGTTCCAGCGTGGAGAGTTGGACCTGATCCTGACCACCGAGGATGTGCCGGGGGCGGGGGCGGAGGAGTTGGCGTCGCGCCCGCTGGTCTGGGTGGGGGCGGAGGAGGGGCAGATCTGGCAGAAGCGGCCGCTGCGGATCGGGTTCAAGGATACCTGCATCTTCCGGCGCAAGGCGGTGGCGGCGCTGGAGCGCGCCGGGGTGGCTTGGGAGATGGCGGTGGACGGGGAAAGCGAGCAGGCGATCGAGGCGACGGTGGCGGCCGATCTGGCGGTGACGGCGCGGCTGACCAATGCGATGCCGCCGGGGCTTTATGCCATTGATAACAAGGGGTTGCTGCCCGATCTGGGCGAGCAGACGATTTGCCTTTATGCTGCGCCGACCTTGCAGGGCGAGGCGGCGGCGCTGTTGCGGCAGGAGCTGCGCAACGCTTATTGCTGCTGATCCATTTCGATCACCACCTTGCCGGTGGCGACGCGCGAGCGCAGCAGGTCAAGCCCTTCGGCGAGGCGGTCCATCGGCAGGCGGTGCGAAATGTGGGGGTGCAACTCGCCCTTCGCATACCAGTCGATCAGGGTGGCAAGACTGTCGCGCAAGAGGTGGGGGGCAAAGGCGAGATAACCGCCCCACCAGAAGCCGATGACGGTGATGTTCTTGACCAGCAAGAGGTTCGCGGCGACTTGTGGCACGGTGCCCGAGGCGAAGCCGATGGCAAGGATGCGGCCATCGGGGCGGGTGGCGCGCAGGGCGGCGTCAAAGGCGGGGCCGCCGACCGGATCATAGACGACATCGACACCGCCCAGTGCCTTGAGCGCGGATTTCAGATCGGAGTGGTCGCTGTCGATCACCGCATCCGCACCGGCGGCGGTGGCGATGGCCAGTTTTTCATGGCCGCGCGCACAGGCAATGACGCGGGCGCCCATGCGTTTGCCCACCTCGACGGCGGTGAGGCCTACGCCGCCAGCTGCGCCAAGGACGAGGAGGGTTTCGCCGGGTTGCAAGCGGGCCTTGTGCGCCAGCGCGAGATGCGAGGTGCCATAGGCGATCTGGAAACCTGCGGCTTCCGCGAAGGACATGGCGGGGGGCAGGGGGAGCAGGCTTTCGACGGCAAAGCACCCCTGTTCGGCCAGCCCGCCCTGTCCGCCATAGACGGCGACGCGGGTGCCGGGGGGCGGGCCTTGGGTGCCGGGGCCAAGGTCGAGAACGGTGCCTGCCAGTTCGAGGCCGGGGATGAAGGGGAGCGTCGGTTTTTCCTGATATTTGCCATCGGCCATCAGCAGATCGGCGAAGTTCAGGCCGCAGGCATGGATGGCCACGCGCGCCTGACCCGGTCCGGGGACCGGATCGGGCAGGGTCCGCAAGGCGGCGGGGCTGCCGAAGGTATCGATCTGCCAGGCGCGCATCCGGGTGCCTTTCTGCCTTTGCGTGTCCCGGACGCAGGTCGCGCGCGGGATAGGGAGTATTTAGAGATAGGTTTATTGCAAAACGAAAATATCGGCGCAAAATTGTTGCAAAATGCATTGCAAAATGAAAAACAGCTTAAGGAGGAAAACGGTTTTGTCAGGTTCCGCCTAGGGTATTGCGGGACTTTGGTCCGACGCGTCTTCTCCAGATGTATAATCGGACGTATCCAAAAAGATAGGTTTACGCATCTTTCTTACGAATTCTGGGGATAATTTCAAAGCTTCTGACTTTGGCACGCGAATTGCTTATATAATGGTGGGGACGATGCCCGAGGAGAAGATGATGAAGCATCCTGTTGACGCCCATGTGGGAAAACGCATCCGCCATCGGCGTTGGATGGTGGGCATGACCCAGCAGCAGTTGGCCGACAAGGTTGGGATCAAGTTCCAGCAAATCCAGAAATACGAGACCGGCATGAACCGCGTCTCTGCCTCGCGTCTGTGGGATATCGCGGATGCCTTGGGCGTGACGATCGGGTTCTTCTTTGAAGGGCTGGACGACAGCCGCGAGAATGCGCAAGCGGCCGAGGGCGATTTCATGGCCGACAAGGAAGCGCTGGAGCTGGTGCGATCCTACTATGCGATCCCCGAGGCGCAGCGCCGCCGTCTGTTCGATCTGGCGCGTGTGTTGAGCGACGCGGCCTGAACAAGATTTCGCCCGGTGGACGCCTCCGCCGCCGGGCTTGACCCTGTCCCCCCGTGCGGATAGCGCGGGGGGACAGTCCATTTCAGGGGGTGACCCATGCGGGTTTCGGCGCAGGTTGCGGATGAGATCATCGCCACGGCGGCGGAATTGGCGGATGCGGCGCGCGAGGCGACGCTGCTGCATTTCCGGCGGGCCGATCTGACGGCGGATACCAAGGAGACGGAGCGGTTCGACCCGGTGACAGTGGCAGACCGGCTTTCGGAAGAGCGGATGCGCGCGATCCTGAAGCGGCGCCGTCCGCAGGATGGCATTCTGGGCGAGGAATTCGGGGCCGAGGCCGGGACGAGCGGGCTGACCTGGGTGCTGGACCCGATCGACGGGACGCGGGGTTATCTTTCGGGCACGCCGACTTGGGGGGTGCTGATTTCCGTCCGCGATGAGACGGGGCCGATCTATGGGATCATCGACCAGCCCTATATCCGCGAGCGGTTCGAGGGCGGCCTTGGCCGGGCCGAGGTGAACGGGCCATCAGGGCGGGCGGTGCTGCGCTGCCGGGGGGCGCGGCCTTTGTCGCAGGCGATCCTGTTTTCGACATTTCCCGAAGTGGGCACGCCCGAGGAGGGCGCAGCCTTCCGGCGCGTCGTACCTGAGGTGCGGCTGACGCGCTATGGGACAGATTGCTATGGCTATGCGCTGGTGGCGGCGGGGATGGTCGATCTGGTGATCGAGGCGGGATTGCAGGCCTATGACGTGCAGGCCCCGATTGCGGTGATCGAGGCGGCAGGCGGCATCGTGACCGATTGGGAGGGGCGGCCCTGCCTTGACGGGGGGCGCGTGCTGGCGGCGGCGAATGCCGAGGTTCACGCGGCGGCGCTGGCCCTGTTGCGGGGCTGATGGCCGGATGGCAGGGCGCGCGCGCCCCCTCTGACCTCGAAGTCCTTCACGCCTTTCGGCTATGTCTGCCAATATGAAGGCGATTTCCGGGGCTTGGCCGGAGCTGGGGATATGGGCTAGGATTGCGATATCCGGGCCGAGTCCTTCCCCCTTCTGTCGCCCGGTCTGTTCCCGATCCACCGAAGGGGGTGGGCTTTAGGGGAGCATTTCCATGATTGCAGATGAGGTTCTGATCCGGGGGGCGGCGGCGGTTGTCACCATGGACGCCGCGCGGCGCGAGATTGCCGGGGGGGATGTGCTGATCCGCGGGGGCGTGATTGCCGCCGTGGGCACTGGGCTGGCGACCACAGGCGTGGTGGTGGAGGCGGCGGGCTGCGTGGTGACGCCGGGATTGGTGAACACGCATCATCATTTGTACCAGACGCTGACGCGGGCGGTGCCGGGGGGGCAGGATGCGCTGCTGTTCGGGTGGCTGAAGACGCTCTACCCGATTTGGGCGCGGTTCGGACCCGAGGAGATGTTTGTCAGCGCGCAGGTGGGGTTGGCGGAACTGGCGCTGTCGGGTTGTTCGCTGACATCGGATCATTTGTACCTCTACCCCAATGGGGCGCGGCTTGATGATACGATTGCCGCCGCAGGTGAGGTGGGGCTGCGGTTCCATCCGACGCGGGGA
>PNND01000430.1 GCA_013824045.1 Rhodobacter sp.
CCGTGATGTCGCGGCAGCAGACAAGGGTGCCCGCCACGGCGGGCAGCATCCATGTGTGGGTCCAGCCGTTGCAATGGAACAAGGGCACGATGGTCAGATAGACCGGGTGCAGCACCATGCGCCAGGACAGGACATTGGCGGTGGCCGAAAGATAGGCCCCCCGGTGGTGATAGACCACGCCCTTGGGCCGCCCCGTGGTGCCAGAGGTGTAGTTGATGGCGATGGATTCCCATTCATCCTCGGGCATCACCCAGGCCGCATCGGGATCGCCCTGCTCCAGCAGCGCCTCATAAGTGAGGTAATGGCCCGAGGCGGTGAAGCCTTCATCCACCACCTCGATGATCTGGGGGGCGGGGCCTTCCATGCGGCGGATGGCTTCCTCGGCCAAGGGCAGAAAAGCGGTGTCGCACAGGAGGAGCTTGGCCCCGGCATGGCCGAAGATATAGGCCACGGTATCGGCATCCAGCCTTGTGTTGATCGTGTTCAGGATCGCGCCTGCGGCGGGGACGCCGAAATGCGCCTCGGCCTGCGGGGGGATGTTGGGCAGGAGGGTGGCCACCACATCGCCGGGCGCGATGCCACGGCGGGTGAGCGAGGAGGCAAGGCGCGACACGCGGGCGCCGTATTGGGCATAGGTGCGGCGGGTGGATTTCCAGACCAGCGCCAGACGGTCGGCATGGATGTCTGCCGCGCGCTTCAGAAAGGACAGGGGGGTGAGGGGCGTGTAATTCGCCGCGCATTTCCCGAGCCCCGTTTCATCCGGCAACCAGCCCATCTTTGTCTCTCCTCTCAACTATCCGCGCCGAAGTGTCGCTTACAGGCGCGCAAGGGGGAAGGTAGCAAGGTTCACACAGGAAGCGAGAGGGAGTTTAGAGCAGGCAGATGGGCATTCCGGTCAGGGCGTCAGGCGACAGGACATTGGCGGCGGCGGGGTTGATCCTTGTCTATGCCATGGTCATCGGGTTCACCGACAATTACGTGCGGGTGATCGCCGAGGAGGCGGGGCTGTGGCAGTTCCATCTGACGCGGTCGCTGATGGCGGCGGTGCTCTTGGGGCTGGCGGCGGTGCCTTTGGGGCTGCGGCTGCGCCCGGTGAACCTGCGCGCCGTGGTGGCGCGGTCGACCATCCACGGGCTGGCGATGGTGATCTATTTCGGGGCGCTGGCGTTCCTTGATGTGGCGCTGGTGGCGGCGGGGCTGTTCACCGCGCCGATCTGGGTGCTGCTGATTTCGCGGTTTGTCTATGGCCATGCCATTGGCCCGGTGCGGATTTTCGCCGTGATCCTTGGGTTTGTGGGGGTGGTGCTGGTGCTGGGGCCAGAGGCGATGGCGGGCGCATCGCTGCCTGCGATCCTGCCGGTTCTGGCGGGGGCGATGTATGCGATGGGCAACATTGCCACGCGGGAATGGTGCCCGCAGGAAAGCGCAGAAACCCTGCTGGCAGGGTTCTTTGCTGCGCTGGGGGTGATCGGGGCTGTGGGGTTGGTGGTGCTTTGGCTGATGCCGCTGGCGGTGCCTGTGGGGGCGGACGGGTTCCTGCAACGCGGGGCGGTCTGGCCTTCGTCCACCTTCTATTTCTGGACCTTCGTGCAGGCGGCGGGGTCGCTGGTGGGGGTGGGGATGATGATCCGGGCCTATCAGATCACCGATGCGTCCAAGGCGAGCGTGCTTGAGTATGTGATCCTGCCGGCATCCGCCTTCTGGACATGGGTGCTGTGGGGCACGGGGCTGGCGCCGCTGGCGGTGCTGGGGATGGTGCTGATCGTGGCGGCGGGGTCGATGATCGCGCTGCGGGCGCGGGCGGTGGAGGGGTAGGGCCAAAAATCTTTGGAAGATTTTTGCAAATTTCTTTTTAAGAAATTTGGGCCCTAGTCGCCCACCGCATCGCGCCAGTGGCGGCGGCAGAGGCTGACATAGGTCTCATTCCCGCCGATCACCACCTGTTCGCCCGCCGTCAGCGCCTTGCCGTCGGGGCCGCGACGGATGACCATCGTGGCTTTCTTCCCGCAATGGCAGATCGTGCGGACTTCGCGCATTTCATCCGCCCATGCCAGCAGGGCGGCGGAGCCGGGGAAGAGGTTGCCCTGAAAATCCACCCTGAGGCCGTAGCACATGACAGGCACCTTCAGATCATCCACGGCACGGGCGAGTTGCCAGACCTGATCCTTTGACAGGAACTGCGCCTCATCGACGAAGACGCAGGCGACCGGGCCTTGGGCCAATCTTGCCTGCAATTTCAGGAACATGTCATCGCCGGGCGCGAAGGTATCGGCGGGTTCGCCGATCCCGATACGCGAGGCGATGCGGCCTTGGCCCGCGCGGTTGTCGAATTGGGCGGTGATCAGATAGGTGGCCATGCCGCCTTCGCGGTAGTTGTGCGAGGCTTGCAGGAGCAGGGTCGATTTGCCCGCGTTCATGGTGGAGTAGTGGAAGTAAAGCTTGGCCATGGCCGGGGATTAGCGCATCGGCCTTTGCCTTGGAAGAGGGGAAGCGCGCGGGGGCGACGACCGACCCGGACCCCCCTTTGGGACAAAAACCCCGCCGTCACGCAAGCGGCGGCGGGGTCTTGAGTATTCTTGCCGAGATGAAACGGCCTTTGGGTGGTTTCGATCAGGCGGGGCGGCGATTGCCCTGCGGGCGGGGTTTGCCTGCGTTGCCCGAGCGGGTGGGGGATTGGCCGCCGCCTGCAGGGCGGGCGGGTTTGGCGCCCTGACGCGGTTGCGGCTTGGGGGCCTGGGATTTGTGTTCCGGGCGGCCTCCCTGAGGTTTGCCCTGGCCGTTTCCGTGACCGGGACGGCCACCGGGACGACCGCCGCGGTTCTGGTTCGGCTTGGGGGCGGCTGCCACAATATCAGCGGCCCAAGGCGCGCCGCCGATCACAGGGATCGGCTTTTTCAGAACCTTTTCAATGGCCTGCAATTCCCCCATCTCGGCCGGGGCGCAGAAGGCGACGGCATTGCCTTCGGCCCCTGCACGGGCGGTGCGGCCGATGCGGTGGACGTAGTTTTCCGGCACATTGGGCAGGTCGTAGTTGTAGACGTGGCGCACGCCGGGAATGTCGATCCCGCGCGCGGCGACATCGGTGGCGACGAGCACATCCATCTGGCCATTGCGGAAGTCTGTCAGGGTGCGATCACGCTGCCCTTGGCTTTTGTTGCCGTGGATGGAGCCCACGGTAAAGCCCCATGCCGCCAACAGCTTGCACAGTTTTTCCGAGCCGTGCTTGGTGCGGCCGAAGACCAGTGCCTGTTCGCCGGGGTGCTTCTTGAGGTATTCTTCCAAAAGCTTAGCCTTGTCGCCGTTCGGGATGAAGTGCACGCCTTGGACGATCTTTTCGATGGGCTTGCCCGGGGGGGCCACCTGTACACGGACGGGATCGCGCAGGTAGGTGCTGGCGATCTCCTCAATGTCCTTTGGCATGGTGGCCGAGAAGAGAAGTGTTTGTCTTTTCACAGGAATATGCTTGGCGATCTTCCGCAGGGCATGGATGAAACCCATGTCGAGCATGTGGTCGGCCTCATCCAGCACGAGATAACCCGTGGCCTGAAGCGAGACATCGCCGCGTTCCAGAAGGTCGATCAACCGGCCGGGGGTGGCGACGAGCACATCGGTGCCGCGCGCAAGGGCCATGGCTTGGCGGTTGAGGGACGCGCCGCCTACGACGGTGGTCACCTTGACGGCAGTGCCTTTGGTGAAAATCGTAAGGTTATCAGAGATTTGCGTGACCAGTTCCCGCGTGGGGGCAAGGATCAGGGCGCGCACGTTCTTTGGCCCCGGCGGGTGGCCGATGTCCAGCAGGCGGTGCAGGAGCGGCAGGCCGAAGGCCGCCGTCTTGCCGGTGCCGGTCTGGGCGAGGCCCATCAGATCGCGGCCTTTCATGATCTGCGGGATGGATTCCACCTGAATGGGGGTGGGCATCTGGAGGTTGGTTTTTTCAAGCGCTTTCAAGAGCTTGGGCGACAGGCCGAGTTCGGCGAATGTGGTCATGGCATGGTCTTTCCGGCCCTGTTCAAAAGGGCCAAGGGGGCCGCAACGATGGCGGCCGATTGCAGGGATGCGCCGATTGCGCGGCGCGGAACCCCTGCGTGAAGGTGGGAACCTGTGGCCCGATCCGGCTCCCCATGCGGGGCTGCTCACGCGGCAGCGGAGGGCGGGCGTAGGGGGCACATGGGGCTTTTGGCGGCAGAAGTCAACTGTTCAGCCGCGCAGTGCAGCCGCGCAGTGCAGCCGGGCATATGCACGGGGCGCACTCTGGGGGAGGGGTTGGTTAACCATTCCCCGGCAGGGTGGGGCTTTGGTTTGTGCGAGGGAGGGTGGCGGATGGAACCGGGAAAGATGCGGGGCAAGCGGGCGGAGAATTACCATTACATGGCCGATGCGATGCGGCGGCTGGAATGGGACCTGCACCACAGGATCGAGGCGACGGGGCGCATTCCGCTGGAATGGCATGAGATCGCACAGACCCCGGTCAAGCCGGGGGCGGACCGCGTGGCGCTGCGGCTGGACCGGGATGTGATGCGGTTCTTTCGGTCCATCGGGCCGGGCTATGGGCCACGGATCAACCTTGTGCTGCGGACCTATATGCATGCGCGGCTGGCGGGGGTGATCCGGGGGGCGGAGACGGCGCCAGAGTTCCGCTTTGCCATGGCCCCGGAGCGGCCCCTGTGGGGGGAGACGGCGGCGGGGCTGGGGGCCGGGCCTGGGCCGGATGCGGCGGAGCAGGCGGCGGAGGCGGCGGCGCGGGTGGCGGAGCGGGTGAAGGCGGCAAGGGTGGGGGAGTGAGAGGGGAGGCTAACTCAGTTTTCGCGCGAACTCCGCAACTTGGCTCAGCATGCCAATCAAATCATTATGAAGCGCCTTTAGACGTTTTTTCTGTTGTGCAAGCATTGGAAAGTCTGGCCAGTTCTCAATCGAGTTACGAAACTCAACGACTTTTTCAACGACTGCCGGAACTTCTGAAGCAAAAGCTTCCATCACTTGATTTCTTAGGCCATTTACAAGCTCACTGTGCGTTGAAGTACTTGAGCTTATATTCTTCATTCTCTCAAGATTGGAGAAGGCAGCTTCAAGTGGATGATAGACTTGTGGAATGAGCCTCCTCAGTTGGCTTTCATATTTTTGAAGATCTTTGACTACATCCTCCATAACTTTAACGAAGGTGGTCATTCTTTGTGCTTCTGTACCTGAAGATCGGGACAGTTTCTCTGATGCTCTCTTTATTCGACGACCCAGATCAGAAACAATCCTATTCAGATCGGATAATGAGCCAGTTGCTGTGTTCATATCCGAAGTGAGCGAGTGCGCCAACTCAGTGAGTGCTATGTCTGCATCGGTCGAGACCAAACGATTCCATGAAGTAAGCGGATCAAATGCAGATGTTTCTGTCTGCACATAAGAAGCGTCTGTTGGACCTTCGGCCAATTCTTTCTTCTGAAGTAATTTCCGCACAGTCAGTTGAATGTGTCGGTGTAAGTAACTACGAAGCTCAATGGAATTCTTGTATGTCCAAGTTAAAATTCCGCGATCTTGTACTGATTTCCTGAAATCCTCACGATTTCTAATCTGATCCAAGTCGAGCGACGAAAATTCTGTTGTGCCGCCAAAGAAATAGAACATAATTTCAGGGGAACCCGACTGCACGTAACGCTCATGGGCCTCTTCAAATTCTTCTTGAGTGCCGGAGCCATATTTTCCTGTACTGCTGCCAAAACGAGTTCCCATCAATCCGAGAAATATATCGTAGTCATCTCCAATTTGAAGATTGATTGCTTGCTGGGAGCGCTCAGATGCAGTTGGAAACGCGTGTGTTTCCCATCTGATCACTTGCAAGTGAAAACCTTCACGCGCCCCACTGTCTAAGTTGATCTCATCACATACAGCCACAACTAAGTCGCGCTCTTGAACAAGTTCGCCAGGAGAAGACAGAAAAATCAAAACTTGCTGAACTGTCTTCAACTTTCACCCCCTCACTCTTTCTTCCCGCAACAGTTTACAAGGAACGATTCATCAATTTGTGAGCTCTATTCAACTCGGAAATGCCGAGCATCCGTCGCGCGATGGCAGCAAAAGATCAGTTAACCGACGACAACATGACATTAAGGCAGATTTTTTCAAGCGTATTGGTTCTTGCGCAGCCGTCCCTCACCCCTGCAACGTCCGCACCCCATACCCCTCACCCCGTGCCTTCATCGCCGCCACGGCGGCAATCGACGCCGCAGCGGTGGTGAAGTAGGGGATCTTGTCCATCAGGGCGACGCGGCGGATGTCGCGGCTGTCGGAGACGGCTTGGGTGCCCTCGGTCGTGTTCATCACCAGCGCGATGTCGTTGTTTTTCAGGCGGTCCACGATGTTGGGGCGGCCCTCATAGACTTTGTTCACGGGTTCGGCCTTTACCCCTTGGGCTTTCAGCCAGTCGGCGGTGCCTTTGGTGGCCACGATGTCGAAGCCCATCGACACGAGGTCGCGGGCGGCGGCAGCCAGCGCTTCGGATTTGTCCATGTCCTTGACGGACAGGAAGACGCGGCCGGATTCGGGCAGGATGGTGCCTGCGCCCATCTGGGCCTTGAGGAAGGCCAGCGCGAAGGTGCGGTCCCAGCCCATCACCTCACCCGTGGAGCGCATTTCCGGGCCGAGGACGGGGTCCACGCCGGGGAAGCGGGCGAAGGGGAGGACGGCCTCTTTGACCGAGAACCACGGGGTGTGGGGGTCGGCCAGCGTGAGCGGGTCGGCCAGCGGAAGGTCGGTATCGGGGCCGACGCCGGCGGGGTAGGGCGCGCGGAGGGGGAAGTTGGAGAGCGGCTCGCCTGCCATGAGGCGGGCGGCGATGGAGGCGATGGCGGAGTCGGTGGCCTTGGCCACGAAGGGGACGGTGCGCGAGGCGCGGGGGTTCACCTCCAGCACGAAGATCGTGCCGTCCTTGATGGCGAATTGCACGTTCATCAGGCCCACGACATTGAGCGCGAGGGCCATTTGCACGGTCTGGCGTTTGAGTTCCTCGATCGTGTCGGCGCTGAGCGAGTGGGGCGGCAGGCAGCAGGCGCTGTCGCCGGAATGAACGCCCGCCTCTTCGATATGTTCCATGATGCCCGCGACATGGACGTGCTTGCCGTCGGAGAGGGCGTCGACGTCAACCTCTATGGCGCCGGAGAGGTAGCTGTCGAGCAGGACGGGGCTGTCGCCCGAGACCTGCACGGCGGTGCGGATGTAGCGTTCCAGCTGGGCATCATCGCGGATGATTTCCATCGCGCGGCCGCCGAGGACGAAGGAGGGGCGGATGACGAGCGGGTAGCCCACTTCGGCGGCCACGGTGAAGGCTTCGTCGCGGGAGCGGGCGGTGCCGTTATGGGGCTGTTTCAGGCCCAGTTTGTGCAGAAGCTGCTGGAATCGTTCGCGGTCTTCGGCAAGGTCGATGGCATCGGGCGTGGTGCCGAGGATCGGGATGCCCTCATCATGGAGCGCATTGGCGAGTTTCAGCGGCGTCTGGCCGCCGAATTGCACGATGACACCGTGGAGGGTGCCGTTGTCTTGCTCCACCCGCAGGATTTCGAGGACGTGTTCGAGGGTGAGCGGTTCGAAATAGAGGCGGTCGGAGGTGTCGTAATCGGTCGACACGGTTTCGGGGTTGCAGTTGACCATGATCGTTTCATAGCCCGCCGCAGTCAGCGCGTAGCAGGCATGGACGCAGCAATAATCGAACTCGATCCCCTGACCGATGCGGTTGGGGCCGCCGCCGAGGATGACGACCTTTTTCGCGTTCGAGGGGCGGGCTTCGCATTCCACATCGCCCATGACGGGGGATTCGTAGGTGGAATACATGTAGGGCGTCTGCGCCTCGAATTCGGCGGCGCAGGTGTCGATGCGTTTGAAGACGGCGGTGACGCCGAGGCGGGTGCGGGCGCGGCGGACCTGGCCTTCGTCACGGCCCGTCAGCTTGGCAAGGCGGGCATCGGTGAAGCCCATCATCTTGATCCGGCGCAGACCGGGGGCATCCAGCGGCAGGCCGGATTTGCGGATTTCGGCCTCGGCCTCGATGATTTCGCGGATGCGGGCGAGGAACCACGGATCAAAAGCGGTGATGGCGTTGATCTCGTCATCGGTGAAGCCGTGGCGCATGGCTTGGGCCACGACGCGGAGGCGGTCGGGCGTGGCCTCGGACAGGGCTTTGGAGATGGCGGCGCGGTCGGGGGTGCCCGTTTGCGACACGCCGGGGATCGCGATTTCATCAAAGCCGGTGAGGCCGGTTTCCAGCGAGGCGAGGGCCTTTTGCAGGGATTCGTGGATGGTGCGGCCGATGGCCATGACCTCACCCACCGATTTCATGGCGGTGGTCAGGTTGGGGATGGAGCCGGGGAATTTTTCAAAGGCGAAGCGGGGGATTTTGGTGACGACATAGTCGATGGAGGGCTCGAACGAGGCGGGCGTGACCTTGGTGATGTCATTGTCCAGCTCATCCAGCGTGTAGCCGACGGCGAGTTTCGCGGCGATTTTCGCGATGGGGAAGCCGGTGGCCTTGGAGGCCAGCGCCGAAGAGCGTGACACGCGGGGGTTCATCTCGATCACGACCATACGGCCATCGGCGGGGTTGATCGCCCATTGCACGTTGGAGCCGCCGGTTTCCACCCCGATCTCGCGCAGCACGGCGATGGAGCCGTTGCGCATGATCTGGTATTCCTTGTCGGTCAGCGTGAGCGCCGGGGCGACGGTGATCGAGTCGCCCGTATGCACGCCCATCGGATCGACGTTTTCGATGGAGCAGACGATGATGGCATTGTCGGCGCGGTCGCGCACGACCTCCATCTCGTATTCCTTCCAGCCGAGGAGGGATTGGTCGACGAGGACTTGGGCGACGGGGCTGGCCTCGAGCCCGGATTTCACGATCGCCTCGTAATCGTCGCGGTTATAGGCGACGCCACCTCCGGTGCCGCCAAGGGTGAAGGCGGGGCGTATGATGGCGGGAAGGCCCACATATTCGATGGCGGCGATGGCTTCGGCCACGCCAGCGGCGATGTCATATTTGCCGGAAGCGAGTTTCGGGGCGGCGATGATGGTGGCCTTAGGGTTTTCAAGACCGATCCGGTCCATCGCTTCGCGGAAGAGCTTGCGGTCTTCGGCCATTTCGATGGCCTGACGGTTGGCACCGATCAGTTCGACGCCGAATTTTTCCAGAACGCCCATATCGGCCAAGGCAAGGGCGGTGTTCAGGCCGGTCTGGCCGCCCATCGTGGGCAGGAGCGCATCGGGGCGTTCCTTTTCGATGATCTTGGCGACGACTTCGGGGGTGATGGGTTCGATATAGGTGGCGTCGGCCAGCCCCGGATCGGTCATGATCGTGGCGGGGTTCGAGTTCACGAGGATGACGCGATAGCCTTCCTCACGCAAAGCCTTACACGCTTGCGCGCCGGAGTAATCGAACTCGCAGGCCTGCCCGATGACGATGGGACCCGCGCCGATGATCATGATGGAGGAGATATCGGTTCTTTTCGGCATGGTCCCTGTCCCGCATGTGCGATCCCGCGGCGGTGGCTGCGGGAGGTGGATTCGTGCGACGCGCAAATTGACGGGGGTTTAGGGGAGTGGGCGGCGCGGCGCAAGCGGTTGTGGTCGCGCCGCGCGCGACCCCAAATTCGTTCGAACGAATTTGCAAATTTCTTCGAAGAAATTTGGACGGCTGCGCCGTCGGCGGTGGCGGTCCGGGGCGGTGTGGTGTCGCAGGCGGGCTGGTCGGGGGGCGGGGGGGGTGTTATCTCCTGCCGCGACTGGCTGAACGGCTTAACACGGGGCGCGACGCGTGATCCTTTTCGAACATGGTCCCGGTGATGGGGCGGCGCTGTTTGCCGCGCCGCGCGAGGTCATTCTGGCGCAGCGGGCCGGTGAGGTGCGGGGTGCGCTCTTGCGCGCTGATGCGGCACGGGCGGCGGGGGCCTGGGTGGCGGGCTATGTGGCCTATGAGGCGGGATATGCATTGGAGCCGAAGCTTGCGCGCCTGATGCCCGCGCGGCGGCCGGGGCCGCTGGTGGCGCTGGCTGTGTTCGACGCGCCGCAGGAGGCGGGGCCTGTGCTGGCACAGGCGGCCGAGGAGGCGGGGGTGGCGCGCCTGTCGCGGCTGCGGCGGGGCATCACGCGGGCGGGCTATGGCGCGGCCTTTGCCAAGGTGGCCGATTACATCGCGGCGGGCGATTGCTATCAGATCAACCTGACCTTCCCCCTCTCGGCGCGGCTGGAGGCGGGCACGGCGCTGGGCCTGTTCGGGGCGCTGCGGGCGCGGCAGAGCGTGGGTTATGGCGTGTTCTGCGATCTGGGTGTGGGGCCGGTGTTGATGTCGCGCAGCCCTGAATTGTTCTTTCGGGTGCAGGAGGGCGTGATTTCGGCGCGCCCCATGAAGGGAACTGCGCCGCGCGATGCCGATCCGGTGCGCGATGCGGCGCTGGCGGCGGAATTGGCGGTATCGGAAAAAGCGCGCGCCGAGAACCTGATGATCGTGGATTTGCTGCGCAATGACATCGCGCGGATATCCGAGGTGGGGTCGGTGAAGGTGCCCGAGCTTTATGCGGTAGAGCCCTTTGCGACGGTGCATCAGATGAGCTCGACCGTCACCGGGCGGCTGGTGGCGGGGGCCGATCTGGCGGGGTTGATGGCGGCGCTGTTTCCCTGCGGGTCAATCACCGGGGCGCCGAAGATCCGCGCGATGGAGATCATCCGCGAGGTCGAGGGGCGCGCGCGCGGGGTGTATTGCGGGGCGATGGGGTGGATGGCCCCAGATGGCGATGCGGTGTGGAACGTGGCCATTCGCACGCTCTCGCTGTTTCCCGGGGGCCGGGTTGCGCTGAATGTGGGCGGCGGGGTGGTGCATGATTCCACCGCCGCGGGCGAATGGGAGGAAGCGCTGTGGAAGGCGCGCTACGCGGAAGGGCTGGCGACGCCCGGCTGATCGAGACGGCGTTGTGGGATGGCACGGGCTTTCCCCGGTTGACCCTGCATCTGGCGCGGCTGGCGGCGGGGGCGGAGGTAATGGGTTTTGCCTGTGATGCGGGGGTGGTGCGGGCGGCGCTGGAAGCGGCGGTGGGGGATGTGCCCGCGCGGGTGAGGCTGACGCTGGGGGCGGCGGGGGATGTGGCGGTGACGGTGGCACCCTTGCCCCCTGCCAAGGCGGACTGGCGGGTGGGGCTGGCGGCGGAGCGGCTGGCGTCCGACGATCCGTGGCTGCGGGTGAAATCGACGCGCCGCGCGGCCTATGACGCGGCGCGGGCGGCGTTGCCGGCGGGGCTGGATGAGGTGGTGTTCTGCAATGAGCGGGGCGAGGTCTGCGACGGGACGATCACCACGGTTTTCTTTGATCGCGGGGCCGGGATGCGGACGCCGCCTTTGACATCGGGCCTGTTGCCGGGGGTGCTGCGGGCGGAACTGGCAGTGCCGGAAGAGGTGCTGTTGGCGCAAGACCTGCCGCGGGTGCGGCTGTGGGTCGGCAATGCGCTGCGCGGGTTGATCCCGGCGGTCTGGGCGGGCGAGAGCTGACACCTGCGCCTTGCACAGGATCAGGGTGCGCGCGCGCCCCCTCTGGCCGCAAGCGGCCATTCACCCCCTGCGGATATTTGACCAAAGGAGAATGGGGGAAGGGTGTGCTGCCTCTTCTCTGTCCAAATATCCTCGGGGGGAGGCGCAACGCGCCATGGGGGGCAGACGGCCCCCCTCCGACGGTCGTATCCGGTCAGGAACGGTTCAGAAGATGGCGCAGTGCGGCGAGATCGTCCTGCATCAACCCGTGGCCTGCGCCGGGATGGATGCGGGTTTCCACCGTGGCCCCGAGCGCGATCAAGCTGTTCGCGGTGTCGCGCACCCGCGCCAGCGGGATATGCGGGTCGCGTTCATGAACGGAAAGCCAGACGCGCCCCTCGCGCTTGCCCGTATAGGCAAAGGTCTTGGGACTATAGCCATAGAGCGCCTCGGTCGGTTCGCCTTTGGCATCGCCCGTGCCGATCAGTCCGCCGGAGAAGGCCAGAAGGCCTGCAAGGCCGGTGCCGCTGCGGGCAT
>PNND01000359.1 GCA_013824045.1 Rhodobacter sp.
CCAAGGCACAGCCGCCCGCATCCCCGCAGGCGCGCGCCTCTACGTCACCATTGATATCGATGGCTTCTGCCCCTCCATCGCGCCCGGCACGGGCACGCCAAGCCATGGCGGGTTTCTCTACTACGAAGTGCTCGAAATCCTGCAGCAAGTCGCCCGCAACCACGATATCGTCGGGATCGACCTTGTCGAGGTCGCCCCCGATTATGACCGCGACGGCACAACAGCCATCCTTGCCGCGCAAGTGCTGCTCAATTTTCTGGGCTTCATCTTCCACGCCCGCAGCTTGCGGGATTAACCCCGGCGGTCAGACAGGAACGAAGGGCTCAGCCCTTGTTCTTGTCCTGGCTTGCCGAAATCCGCGATGCCGAATTGGCCACCACAACAACGGCGGCCTTGGGCTTTTCCTTCTTCGGCTTCTTGATTTCCTTGTTGGAACGCATCTGTCCTTTGGCCATCGGCCCATCCTCTCCGGCTTGGCCGGGATGGTCCTGTGACCAGATCGGCAAGGGCGCGCGCCAGATTGCGGGGGCAATGATCTGCACCCGCCGCTGTCCCATACCCTGCTCTGCGCCCCGCCGTGGCCGCTGTCAACCGACCTGACGGTCAGCGATACAGAAGCGACAGGCCATTGGCGAACAAATGCACCTTGTTTGCCGCCGCCGACAGCGTCACCGTCTTGTGCCGCAGATCGGCATGGATACCCGGCAGCTTTGCCACCACCTGCGCCGCCTCATCCTGCCGCTTGAAGTAGAGCAGGGTCACTTCCCCTAGCGCCTCGGTGATCTCCACTTCGCCGGTGAACATCCCCTCTTCCGAGGTCTCAAGAAAATCCTCCGGCCTCACCCCGACATTCACCTTCAGCCCCATGTCGGCGGCTTGCGTCGGCACCGCCGACCGCGCGATCCCACCATTCGCCAAGCGCACCACTGTCTGCGCCCCGGTCGAGATCACCTCGCCGGGCAACAGGTTCATCGACGGGCTGCCGATGAACTGCGCCACGAACTCGTTCTTCGGCCGCTCATAAAGTTCCAGCGGCGCGCCCACCTGGCTGATCCCGCCACCCGCAAGAACCACGATCCGCGATGCCAGCGTCATCGCCTCCACCTGATCATGCGTCACGTAGATCATCGTGGAATTGGGCATCTGTTCCTTCAGCTGCGCAATCTCGATCCGCGTCGCGACGCGCAGGGCGGCATCAAGGTTCGAAAGCGGCTCGTCGAACAGATAGACCTTCGGGTCGCGCACGATCGACCGCCCGATCGCCACGCGCTGCCGCTGCCCGCCCGACAACGCCTTGGGCAACCGGTCCAGATAGGGCGTCAACTGCAGGATCTTGGCCGCCTTGTCGACGGCGGCGTTGATCTCCGCCGCGCTCTTCTTGGCGATCTTCAACGCAAAGGCCATGTTGTCGCGTACCGTCATATGCGGGTAAAGCGCATAGGATTGGAACACCATCGCAATGCCGCGCTGCGCGGGCGGGATCTCGTTCATCCGCACCCCATCGATGCTGAAATCCCCGCCCGTGATCCGCTCCAGCCCCGCGATCATCCGCAAGAGCGTGGATTTCCCACAGCCGGAAGGCCCGACAAAGACGATCAACTCGCCCGTCTTGATATCAAGGTTGATGTCCCGCAGAACCTTCACCTCGCCATAGGCCTTTTCGACATTGACCAGCTTCAGTTCCGCCATGGCCCGTCCTCCCTTTATGCCTTGCGTGCGATGCAGCAGCCCCAACCCGGCAACCGCACCTCTCCCGCCGTTGCAGCGATGCTGCCCACGGCCTCCCCGATCTGTTCCCAGCGCCCCTCGGGCAAGCGCACCATGGCCGGTGCCTCGCCCAGATTGAACGCGCAGAATATCGTCTCCGCCCCCAACCGGACAAAGGAGAACACCTCGTCCGTCGCGGCCCAGGCCGTCATCGCGCCGTCGCGCAGCACCGAATGCCCAGCCCGGAACGCCAGCACCGCGCGATAGTGGTGCAGCATCGACCCCGCATCCGCCTCTTGCGCTGCTACCGACAGGGGGCGATGCGGCGCGGTCACCGGCAACCACGCCCGCTCGGCACTCGAAAACCCGCACAATGCATTATCCGTGGCCCAGACCATCGGCGTCCGGCACCCGTCGCGGCCTTTGAATTCCGGCCAAAACTCGATGCCATACGGGTCCTGCAATTCCTCAAAGCCGATCTCCGCCTCGGGCAGCGCCAATTCCTCGCCTTGATACAAACAGACCGACCCGCGCAGACACATCAGCATGGTCGCATAGACCCGTGCCGCCGCATCCGACAGGCCCCAGCGGGTGACATGGCGCACCGTGTCGTGGTTTGAATAGGCCCAACAGGGCCATGCATCCGGGGCCGCCGCCGCCAGCCGGTCAAAGGTCCGCGCTGCCAGACCCGCCGTCAACCGCGCCGGTTGCAGCATCTCGAACGGGTAGCACATCTGCACCTTGTCGCCGCCCGACGTATATTCGGCCATAATCTCAAGCCCACGCTGGGCATCGCCCACCTCGCCCACCGCTGCCGCCCCGTAAGGCTCCAGCACCGCCCGGAATTTCCGTAGGAATTCAAGGTTCTCCGGCTGGTTCTTTGAAAACAGATGCAGCTGATGGTTATAGGGGTTCACGCTCGGCGCGATACTGTCATTGCGCAATTCCTTGGGCAGTGACGGGTTGTCGCGCAGATACTTGTCGGCGAAATAGAAGTTGATCGTGTCCAACCGGAACCCGTTCACCCCCCGCGCCAGCCAGAACCGCGCCACATCCAAAAGCGCCTCCTGCACCGGTTCATGGTGCAGATTCAGATCCGGCTGGCTGGTCAGGAAGTTGTGCAGATAATACTGCTCGCGCCGCCCATCCCAGGCCCAGGCGCTGCCACCGAACACCGACAACCAGTTGTTGGGCGGCGTGCCATCCGGCTTCGGCTCCGCCCAGACATACCAATCCGCCTTGGCATTCCCCCGGTCCTTCCGGCTTTCCGCAAACCACGGATGCTTGTCGCTGGTATGCGACAGCACCAGATCGATCATCACCTTCAGGCCCAACTCGCCCGCCCGCGCCACCACCCGGTCGAAATCCGCAAGGCTGCCGAACATCGGATCGACGTCGCAATAGTCGCTGACGTCATAGCCGAAATCCTTCATCGGGCTGGTGAAGAACGGGCTGATCCAGATCGCATCCGCTCCCAGCGCCGCGATATGCGGCAGCCGCTCGACCACCCCGCCCAGATCACCAATCCCATCGCCATTGCTGTCCTGAAAGCTGCGGGGGTAGATCTGATAGATCACCGCCCCGCGCCACCAGTTGGCATCATGGCCGATCACGTCCGTCATTCTTTCCGTCTTTCTCACTTCACCGATCCGGCCAACAGGCCGCGGACCAGATATTTCTGCATGGCAAAGAACACCACCAGCGGCACCGCAATCGACACAAAGGCCGAGGCGGACAGGATCTCCCAATCCCCACCCCGCGACCCCATAAGGTTGACGATATTCCCCGTCAGCACCTGCTCATCATTTCCCGTGCCAAGGAACACCAAGGCCACCAGCAGATCATTCCACGTCCACAGAAACTGAAAGATCGCGAAAGAGGCCAGCGCGGGAAAGCTAAGCGGTAGGATGATCTTCACGAAAATCTGGAAATCCGTCGCCCCATCCACCCGCGCATTCTCGATGATATCGCGCGGCAACCCGGCCATGTAGTTGCGCAGCAAGTAAATTGCCAAAGGCAAACCAAACCCGGTATGCGCGAGCCAGATACCCAAATATCCCTTGCCGATGCCAACCGCATTGTGGATCTGCAACAGCGGGATCAGCGCCAGTTGCAACGGCACCACCAACAGCCCCACGATGGTTGCGATCAACAGCGCCCGCCCCGGAAAATCCATCCACGCCAGCGCATAGGCGGCAAAGGCCGCAATCAGGATCGGGATGATCGTCGCAGGGATCGCCACCGTAGCCGTATTCATGAAGGCCTGAAAGATCGACTGCCCCGCCATCGGGCTGAACAGCACCGTGTTGTAATTGTTCAGCGAAAACTCAGGCGGGGTTGCAGCCGTAGTAAAGATACGCGGCAGCCGTGTGCCTTCGGTGCTGACGGGCGATGTCAGCACATAGCTGCCATCGGCCTGCACTGCCACAGTTTGCCCATCGTCCAGTTCCGCCACCGCGCCGGGAGCAAAGGCGGCAGGCTCGCGCGAAGACGTACCCCATGCGCTGACTGTGGTGCCGCCGTCTCCGAACAGTCGCCCTTCGATCACGAACATCCCGTCCCGCGGCACTTCCGCCCCTTCGACCCGGATCGGCGACAATTGCTGCTCCTGCGTGAACAGCGCGTTCCACCAGCCCGACGACACGATCTGATCGCCTGACCGGAAGGATGACACCAACAGCCCGATGGTTGGGATCACCCACAGCAGCACCAACAGCCCAACCGAAAGATGCACGGCCCAGGTCAGCGCGGGTTTCTTGCCAGCAATGTTTTCCATATCTGCCCCCCGCGCCTCAGCGCATTTCCTTGCGCGCGCTATAGACGTTCCAGATCAGGATCGGTGTCACCAGAAGCAGGATCACCATCGCACTGGCCGACCCCACCCCCCAATCCACGGCGACAAACAGCTTGTCATACATGTAATTGGCCAGAACCTGCGTCTCTTGCTGCCCGCCCGTCATGGCGCGCACGATATCGAACACCTTCAGCACGGTGATGGTGATGGTGGTCCAGACCACCACGATCGTGCCCATGATCTGCGGCACCTTGATCTGAAAGAAAATCTGGAACGGATTGGCCCCGTCGATGATTGCGGCCTCGATCGTATCCTCCGGCACACCACGCAGGGCGGCTGACAGGATCACCATGGCAAAACCGGTCTGCAACCAGATCAGCACCGCCATCAGGAATATGTTGTTCCAGAAGGGGATCTGCAACCAGAACTGCGGCTCACCATAGGGCAATTGCGCGGTTGCGGCCCCAACTGACCCGGTCACACCCAGATAAACAAGCCAAAGACCGATCACCACGCCCACAGCCCGCAAGCCGCGCGCCACAAGCCCGCCCTCCGACATTGCCTTGACCTGCCCCCAGATCACAAAGGCCACCGCTGCGGCAAAGGCCAACAGGATCAGCACAGGCAGCACCCGCAAGATCAGAACCGATCCCGCGCCCCCCTCAAACTGCAACCAGATCGCGTTCAGAATGCCGATCTGCGTTTGTCCGGCCTCGCGCGTGTCATAGATCAGCTTCCAGATCACGGATGCGCCAACGAAGGAAATCGCCATCGGCATGAAGATCATCGACTTGGCGATGTTGCCCCAGCGGATGCGGTCCGTCAGTTGCGCCGCGAGCAACCCAAAGGCCGTCGACATCGCAGGCACCACGATCAGCCAGACCATGTTATTGCGCAGGGATTCCCAAAACTTGTCCTCGCCCAGCATCTGGCGGTAATTGTCCAAGCCCACGAAAACCAGATCGCCGGCCTCGTTGCGGTTCAACGACAACCAGAAGGTCGCAAAGACCGGATAGGCAAGGTACAGGCCCAAAGCCAAGACAGCAGGCAGCAGGAAAAGCCAAGGCCGCACTGCATTGGCGCGGGTTATGTTGCGGCCAGCCATAGGCCCGCTCGCCGGAAAAATCACTTTGTCGAGGACAATGTTCGACAGCCAGAAATACCCGACACAGCCACCCACACCAATCATGATGGTCAGCAGTGCCAAAATGGCCTGTTCCATATCGTCCCCTCCCGAAATCTTGGATCAATGCGGCTGCCCAGTAGCCCTGGGTCTTCGTCCGTAAAGACACCGGCCCGGCACTTGTGCCGGACCGGTGCAGATCAAGCGATCAGCCGATCACTTCGGCCAGCTGGACTGGATCGTATCCGCAACTTCCTGCGCCGACTTGCCGCCGACATAGTCGACCATGCCGGTCCAGAACGAACCCGCACCCACGGCGCCCGGCATCAGGTCGGATGCGTCAAAGCGGAAGGTCGTCGCATTGGCCAGGATCTCGCCCTGCTTCTTAAGCGCGGCCGACCCATACAGATCGACGTTCACACCCGTATGCGGGGTGACGAACCCGGTCTGCGCCATCCAGACTTCATGCGCGATCGGCGTCTTCAGGAACTCGATAAAGGCGCGTGCCGCTTCCGAATCCTTCATGATGAAGGCAAGCGTGCCCGCACCCAGAACCGGCTGCCCCAGATCCTTTTCGGCATAAGCCGGGAAATAGAAGAAGTCGGCATCGGTGCCCAATTCCGTGCCTTCGGGGAAGAAGGACGGGATGAACGACGCTTGACGGTGCATGTAGCACGCCGGCGGCGACGCAAAGAGACCCTTCGGGCTGTCGCGGAAGTCGGTCGAGGCGACGGCAGCTGCGCCACCGGCAACATAGGCATCATTCTTGGCGAATGCGCCGAACTCGTCGATCGCGGCCACGACTTCGGGGCTGTTGAACGGCAGTTCATTCCGCACCCAAGCGTCATATACTGCCGGCGGCTGCGTGCGCAGCATCATGTCCTCAACCCAGTCGGTCGCGGGCCAGCCGGTCGCACCGCCCGAACCCAGCCCGATGCACCACGGCGTGCCACCATCAGCCACGATCTGATCGGTCAGCGCCTTCAGCTCTTCCATCGTCGTGGGCACGGCATAACCCGCATCCTCGAAGTTTTCGGGGCTGTACCAGACCAGCGACTTCACGTCGGCCTTGTAGGGGAAGGCAAACAGCTGCTCGGCCCCGTCTTGGCCTTTCGACGTGCCAAGCGCCGCCCAAGAAGCGCCGGCGCCGTAGTTGTCAGTCAACCACTGCGCGGTTTCCGCACCCAGCGGAACCACAAAGCCTTTGCCAGCCAGATCGGCGATCAGGCCCGGCTGCGGCAGCACGGCCACATCCGGGGGCGAACCCGCTTCGGCATCAATGATGATCTGCTGTTCATAGCCTTCCGACGATGAATAGTTCACCGTCACGCCCGAGGCGGCGGTGAAATAGGCCAGCATCGACTCGACAAGGACCTGATCCTCGCCGCGCCACGGCCCGAACAGCGTGATCGACTGCCCTTCAAGGTTGGTCGCCGCGTCAAAGGCGTTGTAGCTGTCCCAGTTGAACGCGCCCTCGCCTACCGGAAATTTCAGGTCCTGCGCCGAAGCCGCACCCGACAGAAGCGCAAGCGCTGCTGCGCTTGCCATAAACTTTGCTTTCATTTCATCCTCCCGATTCCCCGCCCTCTCGCGGGGCTTTAACCAACTGCAGTCAGAATCAATCCCAAACCGCTTTGGATGGCGCACAGTTGCCGATCCCCTTTCTCAAGTCAATTCAAAGCGCGTTGGAACCGATCACAAAGCCCGCTTTTTGCCCCCTTCCCCGGCGAAAACGTTTTCTCAAAGGCTGTCTAAAGCTTTGACCTTGACAGATGGCTTGTCTAACCTGTCCGCGAATTGAAACCGTTTTGGATGCGCACGCCGCCATGAATCTCAAGGAATTGGCCACGAAACTGGGCCTATCGCCCACGACCGTCAGCCGCGCCCTGAACGGCTACCCCGAGGTGAACGAATCCACCCGCGAACGCGTCATGGCTGCGGCCAAGCGGCACAACTACCGCCCCAACACCCGCGCCATCCGTCTGGCCACAGGCCGCGCGCTGGCTGTAGGCCACGTTATCCCGCTGGCGACCCGCCATGAAATCGTGAACCCGATCTTCGCCGATTTCATCGCCGGCGCGGGCGAAACCTATTCCCGCAACGGCTATGACATGATCATGTCCGTCGTCCCCGATGAGGCCGAGGAACAGGCCTACCGCGATCTCAAATCGCGCGGCACGGCCGATGGCGTCATCCTGCACGCCCCCCGCATGAATGATCCCCGCATCCCGCTCTTGCACGAAATCGGAATCCCCTTCCTTGTCCATGGCCGCGCGACGGGAACCGAACTTCCCTATTCCTGGGTGGATGTGAACAACCGCCGCGCCTTCCAGCGTGCCACGGAATTCCTCCTCGATCTGGGCCATATCCGCATCGGCCTTGTGAACGGCCTTGAATTCATGGATTTCGCCATCCGCCGCCGCACCGGCTATGTGGATGCGCTTGCCGCACGCGGCTTGCCGCTCGATCCCGCGCTGATGTCCTCGGATGAGATGACCGAAGTCTCGGGCTACCGCGCCGCCTCCACCATGCTCGATCTTCCCGAAAGCCCCACCGCCTTCCTCGTCGCCTCCATGATCTCCGGCATGGGCGCGCGCCGTGCGATCGAAGAACGCGGTCTGAAAATGGGCCGCGACATCTCCGTCATCATCCATGACGATGATCTCTCCTACATGAAGAACGGCGGCGACGTGCCGATCTTCACCGCCACCCGCTCCTCGGTACGCGATGCCGGCCGCATCGCCGCCGAAATGCTCTTGGGCATCATCGCCAATCCCGGCGGCCAGCCCGAACATCGCCTGCTCGAGGCGGAACTCATCATCGGCCAGTCCACCGGACCGGGCCCCCGCTCCTTTTCTCCCGGCACTGCCCCCCACAAGGTCTGACCCCATGTCGCTGTCCCGTTTCGATTTCCCGGAAGGTTTCCTGTTCGGGGCCGCCACTGCCGCCTATCAAATCGAAGGGTCGCAGTTCGGCGGCTGCGGCCCCTGCCATTGGGATACCTTCGCCGCCACCCCCGGCAATGTGAAACGGGCCGAAGACGGTGCCACCGCCTGCGATCACTTCCACAACTGGCCTTCCGACCTTGATCTGCTGCGCGCGGCCAATATGGATGCCTACCGCTTCTCCACCTCTTGGGCGCGGGTCATGCCCGATGGTGTGACGGTCAATCCCGAAGGTGTGGCCTTCTATGACCGGCTGGTCGACGGGATGCTGGAACGCGGCCTCAAACCCTTCCAGACGCTGTACCACTGGGAACTTCCCTCCGCTCTGGCCGATAAGGGCGGCTGGACCAACCGCGACACCCCCCTCCGCTTTGCCGATTTCGCGGAAACCATCACCCGCACGCTTGGCGACCGCGTGGCCTCCATCGCCACGATCAACGAACCCTGGTGCGTGGCGTGGCTGTCGCATTTCATCGGCGCCCATGCCCCCGGCCTGCGCGATATCCGCGCCGCCGCCCGCGCCATGCACCATATCTGCCTCGCCCATGGCCTCGCGGTGGACCGGCTGCGCAGCATGGGCCAGCCGAACCTCGGGATCGTGCTGAACTTCGATTACGCCCAACCGGCCTCTGACAGCCCCGAAGACCTCACAGCCGCCGCCCGCGCCGATGGCATCTTCAACCGCTGGTATATCGAAGGCATCACCCGCCAGACCTACCCCGACATTATCCTCGAAGGCCTCGCCCCTCATATGCCCGACAACTGGCAGGATGACATGGCGCTGATCGGCCAGCCGCTCGATTGGCTGGGCATCAACTACTACACCCGCCACATTCAAGCCGCCGCCCCCGGCACCCCTTGGCCCGCGATCCGCGAGATCCCCGGCCCCCTGCCCAAAACCCAGATGGGATGGGAAATCTATCCCGACGGCCTGCACCACTTCCTAACCCGTATGGCGCGCGACTATGTGGGTGATCTGCCGCTTTACGTCACCGAAAACGGTATGGCCAATCCCGACCTGCCCGATCTGCCCGATCAGGTGCGCGAGGATTTCCTCTTCGCCCATCTCGCCGCCACCAAACGCGCCATCGCCGATGGGGCCAATGTGAAGGGCTTCTTCTACTGGTCGCTTCTGGACAATTACGAATGGGCCGAAGGCTATGAAAAACGCTTCGGTCTCGTGCATGTGGACTTCACCACCTTGAAGCGCACCCCCAAAACCTCCTATCACGCCCTCGCCCGCGCATTGGCGCGGAACGACTGATCGGAGCGCCCGCCATGACCCCCGCCACGAGTCTCGCCATTCTCGCTGATATCGGCGGCACCAACACACGGGTCGCTCTGGCCGATGGCACCCGCGTGCGCGAAGGCAGCATCGCGCGCTTTTCCAATGCCGAATACAAGGCGCGCGGTCAGGACATCGCCCATATCCTGCGCGACTACCTCGCCACTTCCGGGGCGAACCCCGATGGTGTCTGCGTCGCCGCCGCAGGCCCGGTACAGGACGGCACCGCCACCATGACCAATCTCGATTGGGTGATGGATGGCGCGAAACTCTCTGCCGCCACTGGCGCGCGCCGCGTGGCCATCCTCAACGATCTGCAGGCGCAGGGCCATGCGCTGGGCCATATCGCCCCCGCCAACCTGCGCCCGATCATCCCCGGCCCCGCCCATCCCGGCGCACCCATGCTGGTGGTCGGCCTCGGCACCGGTGTCAACGCCGCCCCCGTCCACGGTCAGGGCGCCTCCCGCGTCGTGCCGCCTTCGGAATGCGGCCATGTCAACATGCCCGTCCGCAGCGAGGAAGACCTCCACCTCCTCCGCTTCATTGAAGCCCGCCTTGCCGCCTCGGGCGAGGTCGCCCATTGCGGCGTGGAAGAGGTGCTCGCCGGTCGCGGACTGGCCAACCTGCACGCCTTCGCCGCCCATCAGGCCCGCATTCCGGGCGGTCTCACCTCGGCCGAAGTGCTGGCCGCGCTCGCCACTGAAGACCCAGTCGCCGTGCATGCAGCGCAACTCTATACCCGCATCCTCGCGCAGGTGCTGGCCGATCTGGCGCTGATCCACCTGCCCTATGGCGGCATCTTTCTCATCGGCGGCATGTCCCGCGCCATGACTCCGCACTTCCCCCGCTTCGGCCTGACCGAAACCTTCCGCGAGGCCCGCCGCGTGGACCTGCTGCAAAAGGATTTCTCTGTCACCGTGGTGGAAGACGACTTTGCCGCCCTTACGGGTTGCGCGGCCTTCCTGCAGGCCACGACCGCCTAAGAGAAGGCCCCTACTCCGGCAGCCGCTCCTTCAGGAACTGCAGCGTCACCCCCAGCCCATCCGGCGCAATCCCGTGCCCGGTGCCTTTCATGACATGGCCAAAGGTCTCGAACCCCGCCGTCACCAGCGCATCCCCGGCCTTCCCCATATCCGCGAACGGCACCACCGGATCCTGATCGCCATGCACAAGCAGCACCGGCGGCTTCACCACCGCCTCCGCCTGCAGTTGCTCCGGCACCAGCAGCCGCCCGGAAATCGCCACCACCCCGGCAATCGCCCTGTCACGGCGGGGGGCCACATGCAGGCTCATCATCGCGCCTTGCGAAAACCCGACCAAGGCCAGCGCCTCCGGCCCCAGCCCCTCTTCCGCCAGCCGTGCATCGAGGAAATCGTTGAACAGCGTCACCGAGGTCGCCATCCCCTCGCGCGCCGCCTCCTCGCTCGATCCATCCAGCCACGGAATTGGAAACCACTGAAACCCGAACGGATTGCCCACACAGGGCTGCGGCGCATCGGGGGCCAGAAACACCGCCCCCGGCAGATGCGGCGCCAGCACATCGCCAAGGCTCAGCAGATCACTGCCATCCGCCCCATAGCCATGCACAAAGACCACCATCGATGTGGCCTTTCCGCCCGCCGCCGCCTTCCGCCCGAACTTCAACCCGTCGCTCACCGGAAGCCCTCCCGTTCCTTTGCCACCCGGTAGTAGGCCCACAGAAGCCGCGCCGCAACCGCCCGCCAAGGCGACCACTCCTCCGCCATCGCCCGCATCACCCGCTCCGATGGCCGCGCCTCCAACCCGAACAGCACCTTTGCCGCCTCCTGTAGCGCCAAATCCCCCGGCGCAAACACATCCGCCCGCCCCAGCGCGAACATCGCATAAATCTCCGCAGTCCAGCGCCCGATCCCCGGCACCGCCGTCAGCACCGCCACCACTTCTTCATCCGGCACATCCCGCAGCGCATCAAAATCAATCCCCGCCGCCGCAAGCGCCTGCCCATAGCGCGCCTTCTGCCGCGACAACCCCACTGCCCGCAACTCCTCGCCCGTGGCCACCGCCATCCGCGCCGCATCGCACAACCCCGCCGCCTCCATCCGCGCCCAGATCGCATTGGCCGAGGCGACCGAGACCTGCTGGCT